>NZ_JAUBSB010000064.1:0-32517 GCF_036702135.1 Microcoleus sp. LAD1_D3
TTAGAGAAAATAGCAATCAGGGCGCTGTTTTTGATTATACCCGACAATCCATCAAGTTATTTATTTTTCAGTCCTAAGTCCTCAGCTAATTTCTTGGCTTGGCGTCCAAACACTACCCAAGTTACTGGTTGACTAGCATTAACGTAAAGCCATTTGCGGTTGTTTTCTGATAGTTCTCGATGCCGTTCAATGTAGCTTTTGATAGCATCGGTAAGGTGGCGACGAAGACGCTTGCCTTCTAGCCCAATCCTCATTAACTCCTAAAGGAGTCGTTTTTTCTTGGCAGGAATTAGTCTGGCTTCGCCATTGATAGCATCCCTCTTGCTCGCATCCGCACCGGGCGGGGAGAAAACCCCGCCAGCACTTCTATCTACTCGCCCTCCGTCAAAGCTGAATATTCCTGATGGTGCGAGTTGCTGTAAAAACTAGCAATAATCGCCACCATCAACCACCACAGCATATTAACTTCCGGTCGGTACCAAACTGTATCGACAAAACCGTGGGCCATCATGCCGGCTAAAGTTGCGATCGCCCCAATCAACCAAAACCCCTGATTCGATTTGAGATTTTGGATTTTAGATTGGGGATTTTGGGATTCTTCCTCTAAACTAGAGATTTTAAATTGTGAATCCCGCAGATTTTTGATCTGCAACAAACCTTGATTGACGGTGACAGTCATCAGCCACAGGAAACACATTAAACCGATAAAACCGGTTTCAACCGCAATTTCCAGCAGCACAGAATAAGCGCTCAAAGCAGTGAATCTCGGCTTCATGTAAAGCGGATAAACTTTATTAAAAGCAGTGTTTCCGGGCCCAATTCCGAGAATTGGCCGATCGCGAATCATGTCAATCACCGCCGTCCAAACATTAATCCGAAAATTGTTGCTGCTGTCACCTCGGCCGATAAACATACTTGAAACTCGATCGCGCAGAGGCTCCACTAAAGCCACTCCCAAAATTAAGGCTCCAGCCAAACCTCCTAACCCTAACGGCAGCGCCCAAGTTCGCCAGAACCGAGGCATCAAAGGGCTGTACCAGTACCACAGCAGCACTAAAAATACCACCAGTAGAGCCACAAAACCGATCCAAGCACCCCGGCTGTCCGTGTAGCGCAAACACGCGCAATTCACCACCAGCATTGTCAGCGCTAAAATTTTTGTTCCCCATCCTTTCCACACAAAAAGTGCGGCGGCGCTCAATGCAATGGCCGGCAGTAAATAGGAACCAAGCAAGTTAGGATTTCCCAAAAAGCTGTAAACTCGCGTGACATTGGCTTGAGTAGAAGTCGGATCGTTCCAAGTAGCTAATGGCGGCACTTTATCAATCCACTGCCGCACGCCGTAGAAACTGACAACTAAAGAGACGTTCAAAAATACGGCAATTAACCACGATCGCCAACGGGGCGATCGCAATATCCGAGCCATCAGCGCAAAAAACAGCAAATATAGCGTTAGCTTGCTCCAACCAGTAGCAGCGGCCACTTTCACGGGCGACATCGCCGTTGCGACGGTGGCAATGCCCCAGTACAGCAGTACCAGCAAGTAAATCGGCCTCAAGGCGATCGGGCGATCGTCCGAAACAGTCAGCAGCACCCAAAATGCAGCGCTAGCCGCCATCAACACCCCCACCAAGGCATTGTTTACAAACGGCGCCAAACCGAAAGTCAAGGCCAGCAAAACAAAACCCAAGGGTTCTGCCCACTGCATCAGCCAGCTACTCTGCCGCCAACTGCGTAAAGAGCCGATCGCCAAATTGAATAAATAACTTCTACTTTGCCACTGAGATAGTGGCAAATTTGCCAGAGTTAACTGTTGCCAAACTGAATTCATTGCTATTTTAGATTTGTACTTGGTAATCGGTAATTGGGAATTGGGAATTGGGAATTGGGAATCGCTAATCGGGAATTGGTAATCGGTAATCGGGAATTGGTAATCGGGAATTGGTAATCGGGAATTGATAATTGAAAAAAGTTCAGTTATTTTTCTTCCTTCTTTCAGCAGTTACCTCCTGTAAACTGCTTCTTCCCTCTTCCTGACATCCGTTACATCCGTTACATCCGTTACATCCGTTACAGAATCCGTTGCCGAACTTCCCTCTTCCTTCTTCCTTCTTTACCCTTCCAACAATTCCGTAGCATTTGTGCAGGGCAGCCAGAGCACGTAGCGATATCCAGATTCCGGGGCTCCTTGAATTGAGAGTTGACCGCCTTGAATTTCCACCAATTGGCAGCAAAGCAGCAGCCCCAAGCGTTCCCGCGCCCCGTAACCAGCTAACACCGGTGCGGTATCCTCGGCATTCTGGGCCACCAAAGCCGCCAATTCAGAAAACGCCAGCGTTAATCGCTGCGAACCCTGTGTCGGGAGTTGCGGTTCGAGTCCGGGGGAGTCGGTTTCGGAGTTCGAGGGCGAACCGCTACCCGATCCGGCCTTCGACAAGTAGTCGGTGTAGAGTTTAGCATGGGGCAAACTTTCCCCTAACCAAGGATGAAAAACCCAAACTCCAATGTTGATACCGTCTTCTTTCCGAGAAACGTGGACTCGAATCACGCTGCCTGCCCCAGCAGATTGAATAATGCTAAAAATTAAGTGGTGCAGCATTTGCTGAACCTTATCTTTATCTACCAACCAGATGCGCGACCCGGGCCCCATCGACAAATTAATTTCTTGCTCTCGTTTACTTGCCGCCGAGGACAGGATTGTCACAACCTGCTGGCACAAAGTTTCTATATCGACTGCGGTTCGCTTCAAGGTGAAAGCGGAATCATTTAGTTCTGACAGTTCCAAAATTTCTTCAACTAGCGATCGCAAAGAGCGGCTGCTGTCTTGGATCACGTCAATATATTCTTTTTGCTTACTCGTTAAGGGCCCATAAATTTCTTGTTTCAACACGCTTGCCATGCCGAGAACAGAAGTGAGTGGTGTGAGCAATTCCTGCGCTAAATTATTTAGCAGTTTTACCTTAATTGAGTTAGTAGACAAATCGATAGGTTTGTTATTCATCGGTTATTTTTCTGGTTTTATTATCGCTGGTTGATTATTAGTGGTTCATTATACCTCTTTCTAAAGTCTATAACAACTTGAATGATTAATGACTAATGATTAATGACTAATGACTAATGACTAATTAATCATTGCTTCTAAAGCTGATTGCAAGTCTTGAGTGAGTTCGGCAACTGCTAACCTACGGCTGGTTTGATATCGATCCCAACGATCGCTCACTAATATGGGTTCGCCCACGGTCATTTGTACCTGCTGTTTGCCCAACTTCGGTCTGCCGAAAGGATTTCCCCCTTTGATGCGAGCCAGTACGTCCCACAGCAGTAAAGTTGTTTCTGCCAAACGTTCTGCTGTCAGTTGTTCTGCGACATACCTGCCCGTGACGGACACGAAACTTTCTACAAGTCTCATGTGCCACATCCGAAGACTTGCTTCTTCAGCCAGGCGATCGGCTAATCCTCTTTCTAAGGGAGAAAGTGCTGCAATATCTTTGATATCTTCTCGATAAATATACTCCCAGCCTGCTTGTTCCAGACGGCGGCAGCGGTCTATTAAACTGCCTTTTGGCTTTAAGTTGAAATATTCTTCTCCTACTTGCAAACCCACGTCTAACAGGGCTTTCAGTCGAGCCATCATTACTTCATTGCCAGAATCATTTCCCGTTTTGTTGGGGAGGGATAATGATGTTAAAATAGATGTTTTTGGCTGTATTTGTTTATGATAAAAACGGCTGTAAAACTCTTCCATTACTGCTAGTAAATGGCTGCCCAGTCGAATCAGGCGCAGATATTGGAATTTGTGATTGTGGTTTTCGGAATCGGGATTGGCGGTCTCTAAATTGACGATATCGGTGCGATCTAAGGGTGGCAGTCCGCAATCAATTTCTAATTGAGTTAAAAGTTTTTCTAGGGGTTGCCAAGGTGGGTTGACATAGCGGTATTGAATGCCGATCGGCACAATTAAAACTTTTTCAGTGCGTCCGGCTTTCAGCAAATCTTCAACGCACCAGAAACCCATTTGAGCAATTCCCGGTTCGAGGGGGCTAACTATTTCATTGTGACCGTTGGTGGCACCTTCTGGGGCGGCGGCGATCGGGAATTGGCTGTTGACAAATAAATCGCGGGCCGATCGCAATCCGACGCGATCGATCTTCCCGCGAACAATCGGAGTGCCACCGAGTTTGGAATACAACCAGCCGACTCCCGCACCGGCCCACAGGGGAATGCCGCGATCGTAGATAAAGTGCGAATGTACCGGGAATTGCAGGGGAATGCCTTTGGCCCGCGCCGCCTGGGGAACGAGTTTCCAAATTAGTTGTCCCAAACAGTAGGGATCGTTTGAGTTGGGGTGGCGGAATGCTAGCAAGAAGCGAACTTTCTGATTTTGAAATTGGTGGAATAGTTCGGCGAGGGTTTCGACGTTTTCGGCTTGAACGTGGCTGATATTCGTCCGAAATCGCAGCCACCAGGGGAATATTTGCTTACAACCTTGCATCACTAGCGGGTTGTAGGCTGAGGGTATGAATTCCAGCGGCGGCTGAACTTGGCTAATTGAATTGGGCATTTTGCGATTTTAAATTTAAAATTTTAGATTTTAGATTTTAGATTACTAGGCTGCGGTAAAAACTTCCAATTTTTACAATGGTGAAGTTTTTTTTATTAACCGCAGAGGACACGGAGGAACAGAGGAGATAGCAAACCGTGTCAACTTAACGTCAAAAGTATTACCCGTCTTCGATTGAATATCATGTCCAGTCGATCGACCCCAATATTTTGGTCGGGGCCGGTTTACGGTATTTCTGGGTGATATTACAGATTCAGAGGTGAACTAGCCCTGACAAGAATTATGATTATTTTACAGGACTAAATATAAACCCATCATCTTTTTTACCCGCCTGCCATTGACAATGGGGATGCGAGGGGGTCAGAAACTCGACTAAAAACGAGATTTATGCTCAGTTTCAGCCTTCCACACAAATTTTTGCAATCCAAAATCCAAAATCTAAAATCTAAAATCCTATTGTGCGGCTTCAAATATCATTTCCTGGAAGTTAATGACATCCGATCGCGGATCGCAGTGGGTGACTTTGACTTCTAGCCGATCGCCTATTGCCACCGATCGACCAAATCGCATTGCCAATTCTAAACCCAAATCTTCCAATAAAATCAATCCGAGATTGCTATCTTCCCTCAGCCAGCGCAGCATTAAAGCTTCCCAAACTTCATCGGGGTTGCGTCGCAAATATTCCAATCCCCAATAGCGGTTGGTTTGGCGTTCGACGGTGGATGCTTCTTTAACTGCGGTGCCGAGACACATCACAATGTCTTGTATTTCTTGGGCCGTAAAAGGTAGGGGTTCGCCCCGCAGGTGGGCTTTGATTTGGAAGTGAGTCAGCAAGTCGGTATAGCGGCGGATCGGGGAAGTAACTTGGGTGTATAATTCCAAACCCAAGCCGGCGTGGCGTCCGGGGGTGAGGCCCATTTCGCTGCGGGGCATACAGCGGCGCACGGCGCAAGCGCGGGCGGGGCCAGCAGGTACGGCCAGCAGTTCTTCATCGGGAGGGAGTTCGGGCTGTGGCTGATAGCGGTAGGGTATGGGCAGGCTGTGAGCTTGACCGTAGCGGGCGGCTAGTTCGCCGGCTAAAATCATCATTTCGGCTACTAGCATCCGGGCTGTGGAGTCGTCGATGACGTGGATTTTGATGTCGTCGCCGTTGACTTTGATGACGGATTCTGGCATGAAAATGCTGATTGCGCCTTGGGCTTCCCGCCATTTTTGGCGCAGTTTTGCTGCAGAGGCGATCGCTGCTATTTCCGGTTCTGCTTCGATTCCCAACTCCAGCATTTCGTCTACGTCATCGTAGGTCAAGCGGTAGGTGGGTTTTATGGTGCTGATGTGGATGCTGTAATCTTGAGCCGCGCCGATTTCGTCTAATGTGACGCTGAAGCTGAGGGCGCTGCACTCTTTGCCTTGAATTAAACTCATCGGCCCGGTTGCCAAAGCTGGGGGAAACATGGGGATCATTCCCGTGGGCAGGTAAACCGTAGTGGTGCGCTTTCTGGCTTCGAGGTCGAGTTCGTCTCCGGGGGAAAGCAAGCGGGTGGGATCGGCGATGTGTATCCACAGCCGCTGCTGGCCGTTTTCGAGGAATTCTAAGCTGAGGCCGTCATCGATTTCGGTGGTGCTTTCGTCGTCGATCGTGTAAACCTTCAGGTGAGTTAAATCGAGACGATTTGTGTCGGAGTCGGTTGGGGGATTTTCTAGGCAGCGTTGAGCCACTTCTAATACCTTTGCGGAGAATTGTAGGGGAATTTGGCTGCGCCGCAAAAACAGGTTTTCGTGGGTGCTCCACAGGCCGAGATCGACTAGGAGCCCAAATGCTGCTTCGGGGTTTTCGGAACGTTCTAAGCTGGCTAAAGTTTCTAATGCCGGGATGCGGTGCGTTGCTTCTTCTCCGAGGGTGGCAAAGCGTTCTAAGGCGTCGAGGCGAGTTCGATCGCTATTTTCCCAATCTACATTTTCCCCTGCCAGCCGCTGTTTGACTCGATCCCAAAATCCTTGGGATTCTTGGTGTCGCTGCTGTTCTACTTCTTGCTGGTGTTTGATTTCGGCTACTTGGGCGGCAGATCGCGGTTCGTAGCGATCGCCCTTTTGTTTGAAATACAGTTTGTCTGTTGATAGCAAACAGTAAGCCGCGTAACACTGGGCCCCACTACTCTCAGAAAATAGCAGCATTGCTAGGGATTCGGGATCTGCTGTTTCTCCGTCACCGACTAAAAGTTCCCAAGCGACTTCCAAACTCGACGGATCTGAGTATGCTTCTACTTCTTTGAGAAATTTGGGAATGTCGGAGGGTTTATAAGTTTCTCCGACTACTTCGTAGGTGATTTGTTTGGGCGGTATGCTGTGCGGTTGACTGTTTTCGTCTACCACCACCCAGTTTTTCTTGCCGTCGGGGCGATCGGCAACTGCCAGACGGCGGTCGCCGTGCACTCTAAATTCTACTAACGTTCCCTTCTCCACTTGCCAGCTTTATATTTGAGATTTTGGATTTTTACAGTAGCCACTTATCGAGTTTCGAGCTTGCGATTTTAGATTTTGGATATTGGCAATTTTTCTGGTCAATTGTGAAAGTTAAAATCTAAAAAGTTGTTTTTTATTCTTGCTTTTTTTTTTAACTTTTGACTTGTGATTAAGACTTGCGCTGCGGCGACTCTTAACCCTATTTTGCGATTATTTCGCTGCATTCTTGCTGCACTCTTAATGACAGAAAGACGTTGTTTTCGCGCAAGTCTTATTCCCAGTCCAAAATCTAAAACCCAAAATCCCAAATCCTGTTAACCTTCTTGGTTTACGAAGGGCATCAAAGCTACAATTCTTGCTCTTTTGATGCTTCTGGTCAGGTCGCGCTGCTGTTTGGCCGTCAAACCGGTAATCCGGCGGGGCAAAATTTTACCGCGTTCTGTGACGTATTTTTTGAGCAAATCGACATCTTTGTAGTCGATCGGGTCTCCTGGTTTGATGGGCGAAACGCGCCGGCGAAAGTAAGTCATGGTTTGTTGTTTGTTGACTGTTGTTTATTGACTGTTGACTGTGAGTTTTTAGTTATTAGCCGTTACTTGCTAGCCGTCAGTAAAGCATTTGTTAGTTATCTGCTTTTCGCGGGTCAATATCAATTGCCAACGACTAATGACTAATCACTACTTGATCTCTTTGTGGGTAGTGTGCTGGTTGCAGTGGGGGCAGAACTTTTTGAGTTCCAGCCGCGCCGTCGTGTTGCGACGGTTCTTGGTGGTGGTGTACCGAGACACGCCTTTTGAGCGTTTGCTTACGTTTGTACGGCACTCAGTACACTCTAGAGTAATTATGATGCGGACGCCTTTAGCCATAATTCTAAATAAATTTCGACTAATTTAAACACAATTTATTATCTTCTCACATTGCTCTGCACTTGGTCAAGCAATCTTCTAACTTTGATGTCGAGGGAGTAGCCACGGCGGGTTCCAACGACGATCGTCCCGCCGATGCGATCGTGGAAAGCTTGGGGAAATCTTTCGGCGGAGGTGAGGGCAACGCTACAGTCGATGGCCAGGGGCAGCATCAGCAGCAAGACGGCGGCGTTTGTAGATGTGAGCCCAGCTATACCTGCGAAGGCTAAGGCAGCGCAAAAACCCAGCAATGCCTCGCGCTTGCACAGTTCTTGCACTCCGGGAGTCCGTTGGAATCTGGTATCGGCAATTTTCATGTCCAAGGCCCAGCGCCCGAGACTTTGACCTTGGTTTTTCCTGACGATGGCTACGCGCATGATCAGCCACAGTAGGACAAAAAATATGATTTGGACGATCGCATTAGTACCCAGAAGCAAACTGGGCAGCCAAACTGCGATTCCGTCGATGCAGAGGGCCGCGGCGCGGCGGCCGACGGATACTTTGGGAAGGAGAGGTACTAAATCGGAACTCATAGGCAAAAAGGTCGATCGTCAACTAGCTACTTTTTGATCTTAAGCTCTCGATTAATGGATCGGCATCAATCGCGCATAACTCAACTTCCAAGCCAACCGCTAATTATTCAAGCAGAAAATGGATTTTCGCCGATTCCCAACTGCTTTTTCGACTTTTCCACCTGTTCCCACAGTGTTTGGATCTGAGTAAATGCCTGTTCCACAGAGATTTTACCGTTAGATGTCAAGGAACTGATGTAACCCACTCGCTGAGAAAACTCTTGTAAATTCGCATTAAATACCAAATTCTCTGGCTTTACTTCACCGTAATAACGATTTTGAGGATATAAAAAATTTGAATTTGCTACCATTGCTTTAACCTCGCATGAAAAGTTGTTTCCTGAACTAATCAATAATATTATAAACCGCGAACACCTGCTAAAGTTGTGCCGTAAGTAGCAGAAATCATGTGACAGTGGGCGAACTTTTTTGTGATGGCAATTACACGGACTGATCGGGGCAACAAAAACCTCAGTGATTTCACCTGTACAACTTACGCAGGCGGGGTCAACAACCAGGTTTCTGCCTTAAGGCTTATAACTTAGGATGTGGCGTCCAAACCAGGTTTTTGTTAGTCCAGGACTGAGTTATTGAAATAAGTGACAAAAACCCCTGAAATGGATAATATTATTGCAGACATAAATAGTTAGAGTTTTAATAGGAATCTGCGTAATGTCTCCCAATGCGCTATCGCCCCGTCCCAAACCCCGGCTGAGGCAATTTTTAATTAGACTTGCCATTGCCGTAATTGCTGCTGTTATCGCCTTCAACCTTCCTCACTCCTTAATTCCAGTGTTTAAAGAATCCGTATCCCAAGCAACGCCGGCACCAGAAATCCAGAACTTGCTCGCCGGCAAGCGCAAAATTGTGATAGTGGGCGACAGCATCACCGAGGCTGCGAAATACCCCGGAGGTTACGTTTGGCTGCTGGAACGCTATCTGAATGCCGTTTATCCCGATCGCAAAATCGAAATCGTCAACGCCGGAATTTCCGGTAACAAGGCGACTGATATGCAAGCGCGCTTCCAAAAAGATGCGATCGACCAAAAGCCAGATTTAGTCACGATTAACGCCGGAGTCAACGACGTTTGGCACGCTTTCTTCGACTTCCAAAACCTTCAGTTTTATCCGCAAGGCAACTTGCCCACGGGAGTGCCGCTGGCAGAATATCGAGATAAAATAACTCAAATGGTGCTGGCGGCAAAAGCCGCAGGAATTCGAGTTGTACTGCTTTCTCCTACTCTGATAGGGGAAAGTATCGACGGGCCAGAAAATCGCAGGTTGCAACAGTATGTTGCCGCGATGCGAGAAATTGCGTTAGAGAATCAGTGCTTGTTTATTGATTTGAATACGCCTTTTCGGGAAGTTATCGGCACGTATCAAAAGCACGCGGGCAAGACTCTGAATTTGTTGGCTGCAGATGGAGTACACCCAAATCAATCGGGATATCGAATTATGGCTTTTACTATTTTGCGAGGTTTGGGAGTACCCGCAAATGATATTGAGAATTTAGAAGTCAAAAAGTGAATCTTTGAATTTAGTTAACAGTTGACTGTTGGCTGTTAATTGAAAGTATCCAGGGTACAAGCCCCCTGATTTATCTCTGGGGGAAATTATTCAAATCTCAAATCTCAAATCATTCAATTGGCGGATGATACCGCTTTAACCAACAGCTACCGATAATCACTAACGCCACCACCACAATAATTTCCGTCCAAAAAAACGAAAGGAAATCGCTTGCCGTTCCCACCGGAGGCACCCCTGGTTGAGCATTGCGAATAGCGGGAAAAGCAAACAGCATCACACCAGTCCAACTCAGCATTCCCACTTCCGGCAACTTGCCGGATTTCATCACTTTCAATGCTAGCAAAAGCGCCATAGTTGACAGCACCCACATGATGACAATAATCACTAAGGCAAAGAATTTCACCGGGATGGAGCGAGTTGCAGAAACATCGATATAAATAAATATAGACGAATTCTCTTCCATCGGTTTATAACTGATGTCGAAACCGGGAACGTCGGCATGAAAATTAAACTCCAGCGGCACGGGATTCAGTTCAAATGGAGCAAACTTTTTGCCAATTGAAGGCAGCGGGTCGAGCGAAATAGCAACTTTAGCAATGTGCCTGTCAAACGGGTAATTGTTAATTTTTCCTTTGACTAAGTTAAACTTTAATGCAGGGACAATCATCGGTTTGCCTTCTTTAAAGGTAATTTCCGAATCCTGTACATTTGCGCCGTTAACTGTCATTAACAAGTCTTGAGCCGGGTAGGTTGGCCCTTTTTTATAGATACCTTTGAGTTCAAACTGCAAGCGGGCTTCTAATTCATTTTTAATGGGGTCAACGGCAATTACTGTCATTTTGACCTCAACCAAGCCTTTGGACGCTACAGCGCTTTCGGGAGGGGAATTGTAAGGCTCTTGGGCGTTAGCATTGTGAGAGTAAATAGATAAGATGATTGCAAAAGATACGACGATACTGCCAATTAAAATAAGTATTTTTTTGAGATTAACTTTCTTGACAGTTTGCATTTATTATGGATATGTAATGTTTTGATTTGTTGTTAGTATTTCCCGCAGTCTCCGCAGTCAGTCAGCCAGGGTTTAAACCCCTGGCTCATAGCTAGAGTCGGTTAAAACCGACTAAAGAAACTCGATCGATAATAAATGTTGGTTTTAGTCCTCTTTTAGAGGACTTTCGCTGTGAGCCGGGGGTTTAAACCCCCGGCGGGCTGTGGCGAGCGGCGCCACAACCAGACGAGTCAGCGCGCTAGTGCGAACCTGTAGGAAGCAATACATTTGGTGTGAAACTTCCGTGCAAACCGTAGGGAATGTGCTGTTTTAAATGCAAGCGCGCTAGGGGCCCTTTGGTGATGTCGCGAGCATCTAAAATCACTAAGGTCGATCGATGATTAGCTGCATCATACATTAAAACCAGCAGCCAGCCGTCATCCTCAGCAACAGCATCGGGACGGAGAACAAACACCGGTTCCCCCGCAAAACCACGCGGCGCGGCACTCCAAATGTGCCTTTCACCAGTCACGAAATCCATTTTGAGGATAGCTTGCAAAGGAGCATTTCCCGTGGGAGCATCAGCAGCACCGATGTAAAGATATCGGTAAGGTTGTCCGACATTATTCGGATGCAAAGTTGGAAACTCGCAGCACCTAGTTTCAACAACTTGATGCTGCACCGTGTTGTCTTGCAAATTTAAATTAAACCGCCACAATTCGCCCGCTGGAACGCTGTCAAAATCAATCTCGCGAAAATCGCCGTCCGCTTCTACAGTTGGAAATGATTCGTAGCAAACTGAATCTACAAAAACTTGGCCTTCTTCTTCCCATGCGTTGCAGTGGTGGAAGACAAAACAAGGTTCAGTTTCTAATATCTTCACCTCGTCAGTGCCGTTGCGGGGAATTAAAATTGCTTGCGTTGGCTTGTTTGGGGAAAATTGAATGCACTGGGATGCACTCCGAAATCCTAACACGAAAAGCAGCGGATTGAAGCTGACGGGATTTTGGAAGAATATGCAGTAATTCGGGGTAATTACCATGTCGTGCAGGAAGGCAAAACCCGGTATTGCATGGGCGTGACGCTGCAAAAGTTTACCGCTTTCGTCGAATTCGTAAATCGTGATGGTACTCGACAAGCCGGGCTTGACAGAAAAGTTTACTAATCTGTCTCCTGTGCCATTTTTCCCTTTTTCAATTCTGGGGTGGGCTGCGAAAGCTTCACCGGGTTGTAAAATGCCGTCTAGGGTGTCTAAGCCGAGTGTTTCTAGGGTGCGGGGGTCGAGTCTGTAGGGCTGTGCTGCTTCCCAAAGTGCTAGCAGTTTGTCGCCCCAATAAATGATGTTGGTGTTGGCAATGTTTTTGATTTTGACATCAAAGATGTTGGCTAGCCAGCCCCCTGGCTTCTGTGTGCCGAAAACGCCTCGGTGGAGGATTTTTCCGGCTTTTTGTTCGGCGAGATAGCCTTCTGTGTGTATGAATCGGTTGCGGAAATGGGCGCGGCCTTCGGATATTGCGATCGCACAAATCATCCCGTCGCCGTCAAACGGATGGTGGATGCGCTGGCCGTTGACATCCAATAATCCGGGCCCGTTGCGAAAGAATGTGCCTTGCAAGCCGGCGGGGATTTCGCCTTCTATGTCGTCAATCCAGTAATCGGATTCGTTGGGTTGGGATTCGTAGCCGCGCTGCCAGTCTGTGCGATCGTATGATGGGTTGGGGGCGGCTGTTTGAGGTGGGGAAAGTTGTAAGTTTGGCATTGGTGTTACGGGAGCGAATTTTTATAACCGCAGAGAGCACAGAGGGCGCAGAGAGAAGGAAATTCGGAGAATGGGGAAACACAGTTAAATTCATCCGTGTATCCGTGTCAAAATCCGTGTGTGCCTGCCTTTATTTGCTGTCTGCGGTGCGGCTTTGTGACCTTACTGTCGGTACTAAGTCGGGAAAGTATTCGGGCATGAAATGCTGTCCGCCTGGTTTGGAACTGCCCATTTCTGGTTCTAATACGGGAAGAGACTTTTGATTGTTTGGATCGCCGCTTTCTGTACTATCAGCGGGCAACCAATTTAAGAACGGTAGTGGCAGAAGTGTGGACAGGTTTGTGATGACAATTAGCAGCCAGAGGTTATCGAAATTGCGATCGGTAATTCCTAGCAAGTGGGTCAAAAGTGCACCGCCTTCGTGGGAAATAAGTCCTGCTAAGTTGGTGACTGACATCAACACGGCAAATAAAGTTGCTTCAACACCTCGGGGACACAATCGTGCGGAGAGTACCAGCACCGGCATATAAGCAATTTGTCCGATTACTGTCAGGATCAGGCTGTCTCCGATGCTGAACCATTGATCGTCAATTCCTAAAGCTCGGTTCGCATGAGTTACTAATAATAAAGTAGTCATGCCCAAAGCAGTCGCAATGACCGTTGACCAGCCAAAAATTACTCGAAATGGAACTGTTTTGAGGAAGCGCTGAAACAGCCAGATCCCGGCGAGGGCTGCAATGCTGGTAACGAGGCGCACTCGTCCGAGAAATTCTGGTTGAAAGCCTAATTCGTTAGTGGTGAAAAAGAAGAAGGCGGAGTCTGAGCTTGGGGTGGATTGCCAGAGAAAGAGAAAGGCGGTGGGCAGCCAAATTGTTTTTTGGGTAACAGCGTGCCGCAGTTGTTTTAGTTGGTCTTTGACCGTTTCAAAGTCGGTTCTTTTGTTGGTTTTTTCTTCGGCAATTAACCAAGCTGTTGCTGATACAATTAGCGGGAAAGATGCGGTGATTAAAAATATTGTGTGAGTGCTGAAGTGTTGCAGCAGGGAACCGCTGAGGTAGGCGGTAATTAGTCCGCCGAGGGCTGCAGCGCCCCAAGATAAGGACTGCAGGGAACCTGCGTCGGTAACGGATTCTTTTCTGGCCCTTTCGACTACCAGGGAGTCGGCGATTACGTCGCTGACGGCGAGGGAGAGGGAACTCAGGGCGATCGCGCCTGTAGCGGCAAGCGGCGTGTGTACAATTGTTGCGAGGCTCACCCATGCTGACGTTCCCAGCAGCCCGGAGAGGACGATGTAAGGGCGTCTGCGGTAGCCGAATATCGGCAAGCCGTCGGACATGAAGCCGAACACGGGTTTGATAATCCAAGGTAGGGCGACGACGCCCAGCATTGCCGAGACTTCTGCCGGACTCATGCCGAGTTCGTCTTTAAGGAAGAAGCTGACGGCTAAGCGGGCTAGTCCGAGGATGCCTTGGACGAAGTAAATCAGTAAGATGGCTATGAGTTCGGGGGTGGGCTCATTCCCAAAGAATACTTTTTCTTTTAAAGATTCTTTGAGTTTGCTGACGCCGGAGGGGGAAACGAGCATTTGAGCAATATTTCTTAATGAATCTCAATATTTATAACACATTCTTAATGAGTTGCGGGAACTGTCGGAGGTGGGATGCCGGAATGACGGGGATCTGGCAGGTATTATAAAATTGTAATTAGCTCGAATTAAAGGATTTGTGGTAGCAATGAAAGCAGAAAGTAAAATTGTCTTTCTGGCAGCGGCTTGGATTTTAGGAATAGGGGCTAATTTAGCCTCAGCAATACCTGTTGCTAACCAGCAAGGTGATTATCCGGTGCCACCTGCGAGACAGCGGGGGAACAGACAGGTAAATTGGGTGGTTGTTGACTCAGATTCTCAAGGGTTGAATTGTCGGATGGCTCAGAAATTTCGCTCAATTTCTGTAGACGGTTTGGATGCGCCTGCTGAGTTGTTTGAAAGAAATAAACACAAGATTTCACAGTGGCCTGTGGTGACTGCGTTTCGGCGGGGACAGCGCTTGCAAGCGGTGACAGGAAATAATGCCAATCAAATTATGATTGCTGACTCTCAGGGCAAACCTTGGCTGCCGGTTTCAACGGATAAGGGTAATTGTTTTGTGCGGGCTAACAGCCGTTTTATTAAACCGATTCGGGAAAATCCTACTACTTTGAAACCGTTAGAATAAGGCAGAATGGAAACAGGGAAAACAAACCTTAGATTATACAATCTATATGCAAACCGCGAGCAATTCTCAAACCCTGACAATCCAACTGTCTCCTGAAGACAGCGAAAGGCTTTTAGCAGAAGCGAAACGTCGTCAACTTGATGCCCACAGCCTAGCTGAGATACTGCTGCATGAAAGCTTAACCCAGCTAAATCCTGTTGCTGGTGCCGATATTGAATCTCTGGAAAAATTGTACAGCTTCCGGGGGAAAACTGAAATATTGCAGTTTCTGGAAAAATATCAGTTTTTGATTCCCGTATTGCTGGAAGCACCAGACAAAATTTTCAATTACTTCCCCGGTAAAAAGTTGGGCCTTGAAGTTGAGGCAGACTCGGAATTTATTAACTCCGCGCAGCTATTTCTGGATATTATTATTGATGGTGACGCCGATGAAATCATAGACGAGGCACTTGACAAAGAAGAAAAATTGTCAGAGGATTGGTATCTACCTCTGCCGTATGAGGTGCGGAGAGTTTTTAGTTGTGGCGTGCGCTAATAATGACTTTTGACTGGTCGCAGTACCTGAATCTAGCAAAAGAATTTATCGGTCAACCGACTCCTCCTGCAAATCAAGAAGCCAAAATGCGTTCGGCTATCAGTCGGGCATATTATGCAGCTTTTATCAGTGCTAGAAATTACTTGCAGGAAACAGAAGGGCATTCTATTCCGAAAACGGCAGATGCTCACAAGTATGTTCTGCAGCAGTTCAAACAGAGTTCTGAGGCCGAGCGTCAAAATATAGGGAGGAACTTGGAAAAGTTGAGAAGGGATCGAAACGAAGCAGATTATAACAATAGTGTACCCGAACTGTTCAAGATTAGCAAAATAGCAGTCAAGCGAGCGCAGCGGGTGATATCTCAGTTAAGCAACCTATAAACAGTCAACTTTTAAGCCTGATGGAGTCACTGTTCCGACAATTATTTTATTAATTTCAGCGGGTGGCAAATTGGGATTAGCCTACTTGGTTTACCATCTAAAATTGATAGGTCATGTGGGGAAGATGTTCCTATTTTATTTATGGCTGCCCTATGATTATCGATCCTGAAAATGTCCCGGAAATTACAGGTTCCAAGTACCCTCAGCAATTCAAATCTGCTGTT
This sequence comes from Microcoleus sp. LAD1_D3, assembly GCF_036702135.1. Lineage (NCBI taxonomy): Bacteria > Bacillati > Cyanobacteriota > Cyanophyceae > Oscillatoriales > Microcoleaceae > Microcoleus > Microcoleus sp. LAD1_D3. The sequence continues at coordinate 16,125 of NZ_JAUBSB010000064.1, forward strand.
GCGGGGAGAGTTAAAAAACGATTGGGCGATGCTGCCGGATTGCAGAATTTTGGGGTAAATTTGGTGAGACTTGCGCCGGGAAGTTGTTCTTCTCTCAGGCATTGGCACACCCGGCAAGATGAGTTAATCTATGTTCTGGAAGGGGAAGTTACTCTGATTACAAATTCGGGAGAGCAAGTGCTAAAACCGGGTATGGCGGGGGGTTTTCCGGCGGGGGATGCAGATGGGCATCATTTAGTCAACCGCAGCAATGCAGAAGTTGTTTATCTGGAAATTGGCGATCGCACTCCGGGAGATAGTGCCGAATATCCCGATGACGATCTAATTGCGAAAGCTAACGGGAATAGTTGGATTTTTACTCGCAAAAATGGCGAGGTTTATGAGAGTTGAAAAATTATGAGTCAAGTCAATCTTTGGACTTCGGCGGAACACGCTTTGTGGTATCTTGCTAAAGCTGATGGAATTCCTCACCGCACTGAAGGTGAAGCGGTTTTGTTGGAGGAAGTGCCGAAAAATGTTAAGCGAATTCTGGATGTGGGCACGGGAGACGGGCGGTTGCTGGGTCTGCTTAAGTGCGATCGACCAAATGTTGAATGTGTGGCGATCGACTTTTCGCCGACAATGCTGGAAAAAGCCAGAATTCGCTTTGCGGATGACCCCAATGTCACGGTAATCGAGCACAATTTGGATGAATCGCTGCGGGATTTAGGCAAGTTTGATGCGGTTGTTTCTAGTTTTGCGATTCATCACGTAATAGACGATCGCAAACGTTCGCTTTACGCCGAGATTTTCGAGCTTTTGGAACCCGGAGGCATTTTTTGCAACTTGGAACACGTAGCGTCAGCCACTCCCGCTTTACACCGGAAATTTCGAGAGGCGCTGGGTATTAGCAACGAGCCCGACGATCCGTCTAATAAATTGCTCGATGTGGAAACGCAACTGCACTGGTTTAGAGAAATTGGTTTTACAGATGCAGACTGTTATTGGAAGTGGCGGGAACTCGCTTTATTAGTTGGGGTAAAAGCTGACTCATAGTAGTAAGTTGCGAATTGCACACCCTACTTAATGGCGAAATCTAGCGCTCGTGGTTGGATTTTTAGGCATAAAAACGGCGAAATTTATGAGGATTAAAAAATAATGAGTCAAGTCAATCTTTGGACTTCTGCGGAACACGCTTTGTCGTATCTTGCTAAGGCTGATAGCGTTCCTCAACGCACTGAAGGTGAAGCGGTACTTTTGGGGGAAGTGCCGAAAACGGTCAAGCGAATTCTAGATGTGGGTACGGGAGACGGACGTTTGTTGGGTTTGCTAAAGTGCGATCGCCCGAATGTTGAATGTGTGGCGATCGATTTTTCACCTACAATGTTGGAAAAAGTTAGAACTCGTTTTGCTGATGACAAAAATGTTACAGTAATCGAGCACAATTTCGACGACTTGCTGCCGGATTTGGGCAAGTTTGATGCAGTTGTTTCTAGTTTGGCAATTCACCACGTAGAAGACGATCGCAAACGTTCCCTTTACACCGAAATTTTCGAGCTTTTGGAACCCGGAGGCATTTTTTGCAATTTCGAGCACGTAGCGTCCGCAACAGAGGCTTTGCATCAGAAATTTCTAGAGGCGGTCGGTATGGGCGATCGACCAGACGATCCCTCTAATAAATTGCTTGATGTCGAAACGCAACTGCGCTGGTTTAGAGAAATTGGTTTTATCGATGCAGACTGTTATTGGAAGTGGCGGGAACTCGCTTTATTAGTTGGGGTGAAACCAGTTTAGCTGCGGATCAGGACACGGCAGTTCCGTGTCCTTTTAAAATTGGAAACAGTCAATCAAAGTCGATACTAGCCGTGTCTAATAACGAACCTGCGCCACACTTGCACCTCCTTTCTAGCTTTGAAGCGGGATGGGATGGTTTGAATCTCATCTACGAGCTAGAACCTGCTGACGAAATGCCGGAAAGTGATTTAGGTCAGCACTTTATCATGATTGCTCAGAATGATTTTCGGGCTAGTTTTATGTTTAATGGAAGTTGGCAGCACGTAGATTATGCCAATGGTGATATTGCTATTATTCCTGCTACTCAAACTTTTCCTAGAACATTAGTCGATCGCGAAGTTCCATTAATTGAGTTATTTCTCGAACCTGCAATGCTTGCCCGCGCTGCTTTTGAATCTGTGGATGCCGATCGCATTGAGTTAGTGCCACAATTGCAGCTACGCGACCCATTAATTCAGCATATGGGGCTAGCTTTGAAGGAAGAACTAGCAGCCGGAGGTGCAGACAGCCGCCTCTATGCAGAGTCAATGGCAACAGCGCTTTCTGTGCATTTGCTGAGGCGCTACTGTTCCTTTCAAAAGGAGATTAAAAACTATACGGGCGGATTGTGCAAGTATCAGCTCAGGCAAGTATTCAATTACATTGACGAACATTTAGACCAGAATTTAAGTTTGGAAAAACTCAGTAGTGCCGTGCAGATAAGTCCGCATTATTTTGCTAGTTTATTCAAGCAATCTACAAAAGTTACACCTCATCAATATGTGATGAAATGCCGAATAGAGAGAGCAAAGCAGTTGCTCCAGCGCCGGGAGTTAACACTTGTAGAAATCTGTCACCAAGTCGGCTTTCAAAATCAAAGTCATTTCACCAGAGTTTTTCGCCAATACGCCAACACTACGCCAAAGGCATATAGAGATGCGCTTTGAAGGTTGGGAAGATTAGGACATTTTTGGGAAGATTGGGCAAGACAGCCGCAAAGTGCGATCGCTAAATTTAGTACCTACCGACAATTTCTTTTAAGAAGTAACCAAGGATGAAAGGTACTAAATTTGCTTTTGAAGGATGGAGCATCGTTGGTTTGTCTGCCCTGATAGTTGGCATTATGCTTGCTGTTATCTGGCTGATTCACGGTGTTGATGAACAAGGGATGCGGATGGCGATTCGAGCAACTGCTCGTACTTCGTGTATCTTATTTCTCAGTGCTTTTGTTGCTTCTGCACTTCGCAGGCTTTGGCCAACTACATTTACACAGTGGCTCTTAAAAAATCGCCGCTATTTGGGGGTATCGATGGCAGTGTCGCATACGTATCACGCGATCGCGTGGAGCGGCTTGTGGTTTGCAACCTCTGGAGCATCGCCTAAGTTTGACCCTCTGGGGATCTTAGGCTATGTCTTCCTTTTTGCGATGACTGTAACATCTTTTGAGCGATCGGCAGCATGGATAGGTAAACGAGCCTGGAGAATTCTGCACAACGCTGGAATGCACTATTTCTGGCTGGCTTTTACCTTTGAATTCACTACCAAGATTGTCAAGTCAATGCTCGTATATTTACCTTTGACAGTGTTGCTAGTTGCAGCAATTATGATTCGCCTAGTTTCTCCTAGAATACAGAGAAAATTAGTTAGTTAGGACTTACACACTCCAACCAAAGAAACCGGGTTTTTTACCTAATCGGGGGGCTATAACAAAGTATTTTCGTAAAAAACCCGGTTTCTCGGCTCCGATTCGTAAGTCCTAATTAAATTAAATCCGGTACTTTAGGTTTAATTCGGCGCTCGTACCAGTTCATTAACGGGGTGGAAGTAATGCCGTGCAGAATCACAGAAAGTACGATGGTTGTAAAGGTAATCCAGGCAATTTTTTCGGCTGTTTCGCCTTTCAAACCCTGGCTGAAAGCATAGGTAAGATAATAGATAGAACCGACGCCACGAATGCCGAACCAACCGCACAGCCAGCGGCTGGCGGGATGCAAAGGACTGCCGATCGTACTAATCCAAGCTCCCACAGGCCGGATTAAAAAAATTAACAATCCTGCTACTAAGAGGGAGTATCCTCCATAAGCCAACATAGGCTCTAGGCGCAAAAGCGAACCTAATAGTAAAATAGTTCCTACTTCCATTAACTTTTCAATGCGCTCGGTAAAGTGCAGTTGGGAAAGCGGCTTTTCTGGCTTTCGGTAACTCCGCTGCACGACAATTCCTGCTACAAAAACTGCGAGAAATCCGTAGCCGTTGACTACTTCTGTAAGAGAATATGTGATCAGAATTGTGCTGAGAGCAATGAAATCTTCCATTAATTCATCGGCCGGTTGATAGCGTTGGAGTCGGCGATCGATCCAGGTGACGGCTTTAGCTACTAAAATACCCATAACGATACCTGCTGCGATCGCCCAAATCAAGTCAACTGCTACCCACTGGGAAAACCAGTTCGGCCAATTGTTATCTTTTAGCGCATAAATGCCGAAATAAACAAAGGGAAAAGCTAAAGCATCGTTTAAACCGCCTTCTGATGTTAAACCAAAGCGCAATTCATCGCGATCGTCTAGATTAGCCAACTGAACTTCTGAGGCTAAAACTGGATCTGTGGGAGCGAGAATTGCTCCCAGTAAAATCGCTGGACCCCAATCTAATTTCACACACCAATGACCCACGGCTGCCACCGCAAAAATAGAAATTGGCATTAAAAAACCGATCAGCCGGGCTGTGGAATTCCAAGCCCAAAATTGCAGCGGGCGGTTCATTTTTAAGCCACAACTAAACAGAGAAACAATAACTACAAATTCTGTAAGTCTTTCTATAAATTGAGCTTCGGGACGCAAGTTAATCAGCTTGGAGCCGTAGGGTCCCAATCCGATACCGACAACTAGATAAATTAAGGCATAAGATACAGGCAATCGCGAAATCCATCCGGAACCCAAGGTGACGCTCAGCAGGAGGATGCCAATAGCTAGCAAGTCGAGAATGTAAATATCCACCATAGCGATCGCACTTTTAATCAGGTTTACCAAGTGCGATTTTGACAGGTAAGAGCTTCGGGCGCATCCACCATCAGCTAGAGCCTCCTATCCTCCGAAAGTTGCAGTTGTTATGCTAAATGACTAACAACTAACAACTGACTACTGACCACTAAGAACTAACAACTGACTACTGACTTTTTTCGGTAGCAATGATGTGCAAATCTACGTGTTTGAGCGATCGCACTAACTGTTGAGTCAAAGAACCCCGCAGTAGCAATTTCCAGCGGGATTGCTGGCTTTCGCCGATCACAATTTGAGTAATGCGATACTGTTTCGCTACATCGGAAATTGCTTTTGCTATATTCGGACTCTCCACCCGCAGAAATTGCCCGTTAAATTCTTGACAAAGCTTCTGGCAGGTTTCAACGTGCAAGCTTTCGGCTTTTGTTAAAAATCGATCTGGATTATCGACAAAAAGAGCGTAAAATGGGGCATTCATGTAGCTAGAAATTCTCCCACCCCGTCGCAGCAGTTGCAAGGAGTTCGGATAAGTCGAGAGGCATACTAATACTCGTTCGTGAATGTTGCAATGTTGACCTTTTAAAGTTGCTGCCTCGTCTTCAACATTGTCTGCTACTTCTCGCAGGGCGAGTTCTCGCAAAGCAATTAAATGACGGCGCTGGAAAAAATTTTCTAAAGATTGTTCAATTTTTTCGGGAGCATAAATTTTGCCTTCTAGCAACCTTTCTTCTAAAGTTTCCGGCGTGACATCGACAACGACTATTTCGTCAGCATCTTCGAGGACGCGATCGGGTACTCGCTCTCGGACTACAACTCCGGTAATTCGAGCTACTAAATCGTTGAGACTTTCTATGTGTTGAATGTTTAGCGTCGAGAAAACATCAATCCCAGCATTCAGAATTTCTTCTACGTCTTGATATCGCTTTTCTAGGAGAGAACCGGGAATATTTGTATGAGCAAGTTCGTCTATTAATGCTAATTGGGGGCGGCGTGCTATGACAGCTTCAGTATCCATTTCTGTGAGAATTTTTTCGCCCCGTAGCATTTGTTTTCTGGGTACTATTTCGAGTCCTTCCCCTTTAGCTGCTGTCTCTTTCCGTCCGTGAGTTTCTAATAGTCCAACGGCCACATCAATACCTTCAGATTTGAGCCTGTGACCTTCTTCCAGCATTCGGAAAGTTTTGCCAACACCGGGGGCCATACCGATAAATATTTTGTGCTTTCCCCGGCGGGGCGTACGATCGTAAGTGCGGTTCGGTTGGGCGTAAACCGCGTCTGGATTGTTGGTAAGTTCGCTAGAGTGAATCATAGCTGAGTAGTGGGTAGTTAGTCAATCTCCAGTCATGCGTCAGTTTATGACCGATGACTGGCGACTGTTGTAAACTATTGTAAACGATCGAGAGCCAGATTCAGTTTGAGGACGTTAACCCCCGGTTCGCCGAAAATGCCGAGAAATCTGCCGTCTGTATTTTTGGATACCAACATTTCTACTTGATTGAGATTGAGCGATCGCACCGTTGCTATCCGCTGAGTTTGCGATCGAGCTGCCTCTACGCTAATGTGCGGATCGAGGCTAGAACCAGAGGTGTAGACTAAATCAGCAGTCGGTTTGATACCAGCTTTGTTGAGGCGGTCTAATTCAACTTGCACCCCTTGGAAACCATCTTTTTCATTACCTCGCTTCAGCAAATCCGAGTTGCTGGGAGCCAGGTTGCTAGCTCCCGAAACACCTGTTCTTTGACTGAAATTTTCTCCCTTTGTGGGATCGTAATTTTCGGTCGCAAAGCTGCTGTAATTTGTGGTACTGGGGCGGCTCCAAAAATATTTATCCGATCTGAAAGGTTGACCTATTAACGATGAACCGACTACAACTCCCTGTGGGCGAATTAAGCTGCCGTTTGCCTGCGAATTGAAGGCAATTTGGCCGATTATTAGCACGATCAAGGGATAAATAATTGCGGTGATTCCCCACAAAACTAAAGTCACGCGAATTGCTCGAATTAATTCTCTCATAAATTACCTCACTTAACTAATTGTTTGTTGATGACAACCCAATAAGCTTGGGTTAAAACTATTTATTCCTCGGAGATCCCCCTCGCATCCCCCTTCTTAAGGGGGACTTGGAGTAAGTTCTTTTCCCCACCTTTTTAAGGGGGCGCCAGGGAGATCGAGCTTAACTGAACCGTATTACTACATAATTGACCTAAAATCTTTCCGGCTGAAAAATCACGACAAACAAATAAACTGCGAGTCCGACAATCACCAAACCCAAAAGACTTAAACCCCACGCAGCTTTTTTAGTCAAACCTTCGTCCGCAGCCGCATAAACAGCCGGGGCAATTATTAAGTTAAAGCACATTACCAGAAATAGCTGCACCGGGATTGGGTGGCGCTGCCAAAGCATTTGTGCTAACTTAACGGTTTCTTGAAAATCCTTGGGCAAAACATGATTCAGCAAATAGTTCCGTTTCATAATTACTCCTATTTTTTCATTAAATGGCTTGATAAATTGCAGCAACTATCTTGTAATTAATCTTCCTCTTGTCGCTCTCCTTTGTATCCCTTAAATCTGTTAAAGCGGTTACACAATCCGCTGCCGAACCTCTATGCTAACCCAACGGCAGTAATCAAAACATCAATAATTTTGATGGCAATAAACGGCGCAACTGCCCCGCCCAATCCGTAGATTAAAATGTTCCGCTGCAACAGTTGATTGGCACTCAATGGTCGAAATTTAACCCCGGTTAATGCTAGCGGAATCAAAGCGGGAATAATCAAAGCATTGTAAACTAATGCAGACAAAACCGCCGACTGACCGCTGGCTAAACCCATGATATTTAAAGCGCCAACCGGGGCAAATATTGCGGGAATAATTGCAAAATATTTGGCAATGTCGTTGGCTAGGGAAAATGTGGTCAGCGCGCCGCGAGTAATCAGCAATTGTTTGCCAATTGTCACTAAATCAATTAGTTTGGTGGGGTCAGAATCTAAGTCCACCATGTTTGCAGCTTCTTTCGCGGCTTGGGTTCCCGAATTCATCGCGAGTCCTACGTTTGCTTGCGCTAGTGCGGGTGCGTCGTTGGTTCCGTCTCCCGTCATTGCTACTAATTTGCCTTCTGCTTGTTGCTTGCGAATTACGTCGATTTTGTCCTCTGGAGTTGCTTCGGCAATGAAGTCGTCAACGCCTGCTTCATCGGCAATTACTGATGCTGTAATCCGGTTGTCTCCGGTAAGCATAATGGTGCGAATTCCCATTTTTCGCAGTTGGTCAAATCGATCGCGAATCCCCGGTTTGATGACATCTTTTAAATAGATAATGCCGTAGGTGTCGTCGCCTTGACAAACGCCTAAAGGTGTGCCTCCCAAGCGCGAAACCCGCTCGTAAGCTTCATCGAGATCGGGGCCGAAATTGCCGCCACGCGATCGCACAAAACCCTTCACCGCATCCACCGCGCCCTTGCGAACCTCCGTACCATTGGGCAAATCCGTGCCAGACATCCGGGTTTTTGCCGAAAAATCAATTCCTTCGGCTCCTTGAGCGTTTTGGCGATCGAAATCCACCTGTGCGCCCAAATTCTGAGCCAAACGGACGATCGACTTTCCCTCTGGAGTATCGTCAAACACGCTCGCAGTGAGTGCTACCTGCGCCACTTCTTGCAGTGAATGACCGTTGACCGGAATAAACTCCTCGGCTAAACGATTACCCAACGTGATCGTCCCCGTTTTGTCCAAAATCAGCGTATTCACGTCACCGCAAGCCTCCACGGCGCGTCCAGAGGTCGCTATCACGTTAAACTGAGCAACGCGATCCATCCCCGCAATGCCGATCGCGCTCAGCAAACCCCCAATGGTTGTTGGAATTAGCGCCACCAGCAGCGAAATCAGCGTCACCACGCCCACGGGAGTTTTCACGTAAGTTCCCACGGGCGGAATCGTTGACACCACAATCAAAAACACCAGCGTCAACACCGCCAGCAGCACTGTCAGCGCGATCTCGTTGGGCGTTTTCGACCTTTCAGCGCCCTCCACCAGCGCGATCATCCTATCCAAAAACCCCTTACCCGGGTCGGCCATCACCCGCAGCGTCAATTCGTCGGAAAGGATGCGCGTCCCGCCGGTAACGGAACTGGCGATGTCCGAACCCGGTTCCTTGAGCACTGGCGCGGATTCGCCGGTGATCGCAGATTCGTCTACAGATGCGACGCCTGCAATCACTTCGCCGTCGGAAGGAATGACATCGCCTGCGAGCACTTTAATTTGGTCGCCGCGTCTCAGGGATGTCGAACTAACTTCTTGAATTGAACCGTCTGGTAGGAGTTTGCGGGCTGTTGTGTCGGCTTTGGTCGATCGCAGCGCATCTGCTTGCGCTTTGCCGCGTCCTTCTGCTACCGCTTCGGCAAAATTAGCAAATACCAAAGTGAAGAACAAAATAAACGTGACTAAACCGTTGAAAACTCTCTGATTTTCGCCGGCAACCGGGCCGAACAGCGTCGGGTCGATCGTTAATAATGCAGTCACAATTGTGCCAACCCACACCACAAACATCACCGGATTTTTCAGCATCACCCGCGGGTTTAACTTCACAAAAGCTTCTTTAAAAGCTCTTTGATAAAGGCCTTTAGTATTTGCTTTCGGCGTGTGCTTGCGAGACTCGCGAGAGCCTCTAGCAGGTTTTTTTGGGGAATCTGGAGTAGGGGAAGAGGTCATGTCGATTGGGGATTTTTAATAAACCACAGAGAACATAGAGAATACAGAGAAAGAAAAGAGTGAGGTTGAGAAATTTTTGCTACCGAGGTGGAGGAGTTGGTGTTGCTAAAGGTTTTGTGGGTGCAGTTATCGGTGTGGGTTCAAATTTGCCGCTGCTAATTTCATATCCTTCGGCAATTGGCCCTAAAGCTAGAACTGGGAAAAATGTCAGCGCGCCCAGAATTATGATTACTCCTGCGGTTACGCTGGTGAACAAAACTGAATCTGTTCTGAGAGTACCCGTTGTTTCAGGAACCAGTTGTTTGTTCGTCATGCTGTCAGCTAAAAGCAGCAGGGCAATAATTGGAACGTAGCGCCCCAACAGCATACTAAAACAGGTGCTTAAATTCCACCAAATTCCTGTCGGCGCAGGTTGAGAGTCTGCCAATCCTTCCAAACCAGAACCGTTGTTAGCCGCCGCCGAAGCGTATTCGTACATCACCTGAGAAATGCCGTGAAATCCCGGGTTGCTGATGCCGCTCAAACTGTCTGTAAAGGCGAGAGAAATGGCACCGGGGATTAAAACTGCGATCGGGTGAATTAGCAAGACAACGCTGGCTAAAACGATTTCCCGTTTTTCAATTTTGCGTCCCAAAAATTCCGGCGTTCTCCCCACCATCAATCCGGTGAGAAATACGCTCAAAATTGAGTAGATAAATAAGTAAGCCGTTCCCGTTCCTTGTCCGCCCCAAACGATTTGTAGAAATAAATTAAACAGAGTAGCAAAACCACCGGGAGGCATTAAAGAATCGTGCATCCCGTTGACAGCCCCGCACATTGTCCCAGTGGTAGTCACTGCCCAAAGTGCAGTTTCTGCCCAGCCAAATCGCACTTCTTTGCCTTCTAAATTTGGCTGCTGCCCACCAAGTAAATTATTGATTTGAGGGTTGCCGCCGTACTCGCCAAACGCTGCAATGCCAATCAAGATAACGTAGATGCCAAACACCATCCAAAAAATCAGCCATCCCTGCTTTTTGTTGTTGGCAAATCTGCCGTAGGTGTGAATCATAGCTGCTGGAATGGAAACCATTGCTAGTGTTTCCAACAGATTAGTAAAAGGGTTGGGATTTTCAAAGGGGTGAGCGGAGTTAATGGCAAAAAATCCGCCGCCATTTTCTCCCAGTTGTTTGATGCTTTCAAAGTGAGCTACTGGGCCGCGAGCAATTACTTGCGTGCCGCCTTCTAATGTGCGGGCAATTGCCGGACCTGCTAGGGTTTCCGGCACTCCTGAAATTAGCAAAAGCAAGGCAATTATTAAAGAAAGGGGTAGCAGAATCCTGGTGATTGATTGAATTAAATCGATGTAAAAGTTGCCCAATGGGCGGCCTGTTAAGCCCCGGATAAAAGCAATACCTACTGCTAAACCTGTAGCTGCTGAGGTAAACATTAAAAAACCCAGAGTTAACTGGGATAAGTAAGTAAATGTTGTCTCGCCGGAGTAATGCTGTTGGTCGGTATTTGTGAGGAATGAAATAGTTGTGTGCAGCGCAGTATCCCAGGTTGGGGCACTTAAGCCTGTGGCATTTAAAGGCAGCACTCCTTGAAGCATGAAAATTAGGAAAACAAATATGCCCATTGCTGCATTGCTGTAGAGTAGCGATCGCGCATATTGCCAACCTGTCATCGAATCCGAAGAGCGGATGTTGCCTGCGGTATAGATCAGTTGTTCTACAGGTTTGATGGCGGGGTCGAGGATTGTTTTTTCTCCCATGTACACCCGCGCAATGTAATTACCAAAAATAGGGGCGATCGCTACTACAATGATTAGCGTTAATGCGATTTGAATTAATCCTTCAAGCATAACTGAGCCAATACTTCCTTAAAAGTGCAATCTGCTTTTAACAATCAATATACTTGCGGTTAGGATTTTTGATAATCAGCCCGCAGGTATAAGTTGCCGTTTACCCGTTATGCTGAGCTGCTATATATTTTCACGGACTGACAAATGTTTAAATATTTAGCAGTATCTATGCTTGCAGATATAGATATTATCTAAACGCTTGTTTTTGCGTCACAGGAGACAAATTTTGGGGAAGAAAAACCGCAGGTATAAGGCAGAGAGTAGAGTGTAAATATAAAATATAAAATGGATGGATAAAGGATGTTAAACAGCTTATTGAAAATCACAGACAACCTGGCAGTTCAAGAGAAGTATTTGCGGGGGAGGTGGTCGATCGCAATTTTATTTGCGATCGTTGTAGTGCTGGAATTTACTACGCCGTCGGAGTATCTGTTTGGGTATTTCTACACAGGGCCGATTTTATTGGCAAATTCGCGCTTGAGTCGGTTGGGTAAGTTACAAATTACCCTGGTAGCGGCAGCTTTGACGCTGTTAAATTTGTTTGTTCCTCCTGGAGAAACGATCGCCCTAGCGACAGTTGCAAATAGATTGATCGCAGTCATGGCCTTGGGAGTGACGGGATATTTGAGCGATCGCAACCAGCAGTACCAAGAGGCGATCGCGATCGCTAAAGCTGAGTTGCAGTCGCAGCAGCAGCTAGCAAGCATCCGAGAAGATTTTGTCTCTACTTTGAGTCACGACTTAAAAACGCCGATGCTGGGGGCGATCGAAACTATTAAAGCTTTCCAGCAGGCAAAATTTGGGGATGTCACCGCCCGTCAGCAAAAAGTTCTGGAAACAATGGTGCGATCGCACAAAATGTCTCTACAATTAGTAGAAACGCTGCTGGATGTTTACCGCAACGATGCCGAAGGTTTAAAACTGCAACTTGCGCCCGTAAATTTAGTAGCTTTGGCAGAAGAAGTAATCGCAACTCTCATCCATTTATCGGCGGCGCGCCGGGTTTACATTAGTATGAGTTACGGAGAGTCAGATTTCCGTCGCTCTTTGTGGGTAAATGGCGATGCGGTGCAACTCCAGCGCGTTTTTGCTAATTTGTTAACAAACGGAATTAACCATTCTCCTCGCGGTGGCAAAGTAGAAATAATCATGGAATCTTATTCGAGTTATCAGGTGGTGAAAGTTATCGATAGTGGCTTGGGAATTACCGCCGATGAACTGCCCCACTTGTTTGAGCGTTTTTATCAAGGCAACGGCGATCGGCAAGCCAAAGGATCGGGATTGGGGTTATACTTATCTCGCCAAATCATTGACGCTCACGGCGGTATAATTTGGGCAGAAAATAAATTGCCACACGGTGCTTTATTTGGATTCCGACTCCCTGCTATCCCACAGAAATGAAACCAGCTTATCCCTTGCGAATTCTCCTAGTTGAAGACGACGAACTGTTTCGGTTGGGGCTGCAAACGCGCTTGCAGCAAGAAAGTTGCTTGCAAGTAATTGCCGAGGCAGAAGATGGCGAAACAGCAGTAGAACTGACTCAGGAACACTTACCAGATGTGGTAGTTCTCGATGTCGGTTTGCCGGGAATTGGCGGTATTGAAGCGTGTCGCCAAATTAAACAGCGACATCCAGCAATTCCGGTTTTAATTTTAACATCTCATTCTCAAAAATCCTTAATTGAAAGATTAATTGCAGCGGGAGCTCAGGGCTATTGCCTCAAGGGAATTGCGGCGGAAACTTTGGTTTTGGCAATTCGATCGATAGCGGCGGGTGCTTCGTGGTGGGATAAGGCTGCAACTGCGGAAATTCGGGCGGTTTTTGCTAATCCTGAACCTTTGAAATTTGGGTCAAAATCAGAAGTTTTGGAAAATCCGCTGACGAAGCGAGAACAGGAAATCTTGGCTTTAGTTGCGGGCGGCAAAAGCAATCAAGAAATTGCTCAAATATTGTACATTGCTCCGGGGACTGTGCGGGTTCACGTACACGCAATTTTGCAAAAGTTAGAAGTGCGCGATCGCACTCAAGCTGCTGTACTCGCAATTCAGAAAGGATTGGTTGCTGAAGAACTTTTGGCGATCGAACCCTAAAAAGGCGATTTTTGTACTGGAATACTCGGTTTTTGAAATGAATTACTTGCTTAACTCGCCTCTACAAGATGAATCCGTTGCAGCTTCACAAAAAATTACTATTATTCACCCTTGATGCTGACATTTTACCGATGACACTTCATATATAAATTTGCTAACGTAAGTACACCTTAATTTCCGTACCTTCATCTACCTTCAGGTGTATTATGCCAGACTATATAAGTTTAGTCCCCACCGCGATCGCCTTTCTCGACTCGGCCCTTCCCGATGGCGAAACTCTCCGCAACAGCATCGAATTGGGGACAGAAGTTATTACCCTGGATGGGGTGCGGGATGGAGTAGAACAAATTACTGAGGCACTAGCGAGTCGCAGCAATATCAAAAGCATTCATATCATCTCCCACGGCCGCCCCGCGAGTTTGCAGCTAGGCGCGATCGATCTAAACTTGACAAATTTAAAAACTTATGCTAAGCAATTGCAGCGTTGGTCGCGATCGCTGGCAGAGAGTGGAGAGATTTTGCTTTATGGGTGCGAGGTAGCGGCGGGGGAGAAGGGCGCTAACTTTGTGCAGCAACTGAGTCAGCTAACCGAGGCAAAAATTGCTGCTTCTAGATCGCCGATCGGCAGTTCTGCTAAGGGCGGAGATTGGGAATTAGATTATACAACAGGAGCGGTGTCCTCTGGGCTGGCGATCGACCCAGCCACGATGGCCGCCTATCAATTTGTGTTCGGCCTGCAATTTTTGGGACAAGCAGGATTTCCGGCAAATACAAATTTTGAAGGAACCCAGGTAGGTGGATTGTCTGGCCTTACCTACGCGGGCAACAATACTTACTACGCTATCTCCGACGGCCGCAATATTCCTAATGGCAGTCCTGGCCCGTCTCGCTTTTACACCCTCACTATACCTAATGTGAGTTCGAGTCCCTTGACATCAGCAGCAGGACAAGTGAATTTTACAGGGGTGACACAGATTGGCAATCCGCCTCCCTTTGCCGCAGATACATCGGATACAGAGGGCATTGGCTTCATCGGTGGCAATGTCTTCGTCTCTTCTGAAGGGAATTTTTCGACAAATACCCAGCCTTTTATCAACAGATTCGACATTGCAACCGGAGTTCAAAACCTAGCACTGACTATTCCTTCTCCCAAATACGACCTATCAGCAGATACTAGCAGCGGCATCCGCAACAATCAAGGTTTTGAAAGTCTGACCATTACTCCCAGTGCAAATTTTCTGTTTACAGCAACAGAAAATGCTCTCGAACAAGACGGCCCTGCTTCAGGTACAACGGCTACCATTGGCACGCGATCGCGCATTTTAAGATATAACTTAGCCACAAACACCGCAAACGGAGAATTTCTTTACAACACTGATCCAGGCAACGGCATTTCAGAAATGCTGGCCGTTGATGATAATACGCTGCTGGTTCTCGAACGTTTTTTCAACCCCGGGCCGCCGGCTTCAGGCGATTTGAAGCTTTATCAAATTTCTTTAAACGGTGCGACTGACATTCAAAGCAATACTGGCTTGATTGCTTCTGGTGTTGCTGGCATTACACCGGTATCGAAAACTCCGATCGCTACTGCTGCTTATTTCCTCAGTCTAGGCCCTGTGGCGCTTGTAGACAATTTTGAAGGGATGACATTTGGGCCTTCTCAAACGGCAACTGGGAAGCGAACGCTCATTCTTGTCAGCGACAACAATTTTGCCATTCCCACCAGATTCGCAGCGTTTGCAGCCAACAACGCACCTGTACTCGACAACAGTGGTTCGCCGATACTAACAGCAATTAACGAAGATGTACCTCCTGCCAGCAACAGCGGCACCTTAGTTTCTGCTTTAATTGCAGGTGCAGTTACAGATACCGACACCGCCGACACTCAAGGAATTGCTGTCACAGCGACAGACAATACTAATGGCAGTTGGGAATATTCAACTGATAGCGGTTCGACTTGGATCGCATTCGGCACACCGTCAACAACAGCAGCGAGACTGCTAGCAGGCAATGCCAGCATCCGCTTTGTTCCCAATGCAGACTACAACGGCACTGCCAATATCACTTATCAGGCATGGGATGGAACGACGACTAACTCTGGCAGTAATATCCTGACGAACGGTGGGACGGCTGATATTTCGACTGCCAGCAGTATGGGGGGATTGGCAGCTTTCAGTACAGCATCCGAGACAGCAACAATTACCGTTAATCCTGTCAACGATGTACCCTCTTTTGTGAAAGGGAGCGACTTAATCGCCCGCCACGACGGAGGCCCGCAAACCTTTGCTGGATGGGCAACAGGCATTTCCCCAGGCCCCGCCAACGAGTCGGCACAAACTGTTAGTTTTGAAGTGGTAGTAGGGAATGACGATACTGCTTTATTCAGCGTACTACCTGCGATCGACTCTTTGGGACAACTGACTTTTACACCGCTGGCCGGTGTGATTGGCACTGCTATTATTAATTTAACCCTCAAAGACAATGGTGGTATAGCTAACGGCGGTATCGATACTTCGCCTAGCCAGACTTTCGTCATTAACCTGACCAACCAGCAACCAGGGGCAGAATCAGACAGTTACAGCATTCCCCACGACAAGGTATTCAACCTGCCAGCCCCCGGAGTCTTAGCCAATGACGACAATCCCAACGGCGACCCCTTGACTGCCAAACTCGATTTGGCCCCCAACTTTGGCAAGGTAGTTTTTAACAGCGACGGTTCCTTCAGCTATACTCCCAATTCCGGTTTTGCAGGCATTGACAACTTTACTTACATCGTCAGCGACGGGGTATCGCTGTCTGCCCCGATTCCGGTGAACCTCAATGTCACTAACTTTCCGCCAGAGGCACAACCAGACAGTTACAGAATTCCCCACGACAAGGTATTCAACCTGCCAGCCCCCGGAGTCTTAGCCAATGACGACGACTTCGACGGCGACCCCTTGACTGCCAAACTCGATTTGGCCCCCAACTTTGGCAAGGTAGTTTTTAACAGCGACGGTTCCTTC
>NZ_JAUBSB010000065.1:0-31569 GCF_036702135.1 Microcoleus sp. LAD1_D3
GCCGGATGAGGTGAAAGTCTCACGTCCGGTTCTGAAGGAGAGGTAGAGGTGGCAACGCCTCTATCGACTCTAACAAAAAGTAGATGAGTGGTATATTGGCTAGGTCGAAGAGTTATCCAGTGCGATCGTACAATAAAAAACCTCGGAAGAAACTAGGAAAAGTCTGCGGTGCGCGATCGCACTAATCTCGATAGCACAATTCTCGCATCCGAGTTGCTGACAGCGGCAGTCCCAATTCTACCAGCGTTTGTAAATACTCGTCAGGCGTTTTTGGCGGATTCTTGAGCCTGATTCTTTGTTTCTCGGCTGCTTTGCATACTGTTTGCCCGTTGAGGTCAAGCAAGTCTAAAATAAAATCATCTGGATGCTGCGCTAAAATGTCGTAAGGTGCAAGAGCTCCTTCAGGAAAATCTCTGAGATTGAAAGTAATAATAAACTTAGAACGAGAGTGAATTGCAGCAGCGAGGACATGGCGATCGCCCGGATCGGGAAGTTCTAACTCTTGTATAATTGTCTCATAGCGTTGCACCAAGCAATTTTCAACACTTGCATTCATTAATCTTTTGGTTCGGGCAAGCTGTTCAAATCTTATATCGGGACGGTTTATAAGTACATTTCTCATCCACTCGTCGTGAATTTCTTCAGTCCAACGTGCCTCAACTATGTCGGTAGTTGCCAACTCTACAAATAAGTCACGAAGAGATGCCGAATACAAAACATTAGCATCGTAAACAACAGTTAAAATTGCCATGCTTTAATGGTACAAACCGAGTGCTTCTGATTCACATACAAGCATATCCATAATTTTACTGCTTTCTTCGTAACTTTGTTTCTTATAGGCCATTAAATCTTCGTAACGTATCCGGCGACTGTTCCTGACTGTCTTGTAAGGGATTTTGCCCGCCTCCAGCAACTCCCGCATATATTTATCTGAAACTCCCAGGATGTCTGCTGCTTGATAAATATGAAGTTCTTTAGTAATGGGAGTTAGCTTGACAGTATTGCCGCTGCTTGTTTGCTGCAAAATTGCTAACAGCAGGGGTAACGCTGCGGCCGGTATGTCAATTGTCTTTCCCTCTTTTTCGTTTAATATCAATTTGAGGGATTCGCCAGACGGATGATTTTGCAAGTGCGATTCTAAAGCGCGGCTGCTGGTTTTGGCAACCGCTGCTTCTGCTGCTGTCGGTAAAGCAGGTGCTGAGTCTGGATCTCCAGTGAATGTCATGTTAGTTTGGGGGTGAGAATAACAGCCAATCAACTATGATCGTAGCAATTTTGCGAGGCGATCGCACTTGATGCAGCCAGCAAAATAACAGATGCTGGGATTGGGACACAAAATTGCTGTGTCCCTACTGCCAAATGAATTTATTGCCTCATGCGATTAATTTCGACAGCACATTAGACAACTTAGCACCGAGATTTTCAACAGCGTCCTGCTGTTTGGGATCTTTCATCGTACCGTCAGCATTAAATGCTTCAAAAGCTTGGGGAATTGCTTTCTGATCCGGGAGTACCAATACGTTAATATTCCCCAGGATCGATCGCAAATGCACTAATCCCCGCAAACCTCCAATTCCGCCTGGGGAAGCACTCATAATTACCGCTACTTTGCCAGTAAATGCCACCAATCCCGGTTCACCCGGTGCTGGGCGCGATACCCAATCGATCGCATTTTTCAACACAGGCGTAATTGAACTGTTATACTCAGGGGAAGCTATCAAAAACCCGTCATGCGCTACCATCAATTCCTTCAATTGCCGAGCATTTTTTGGCATTCCCTCTTTGGCTTCTAAATCTTCGTCAAATAGTGGCATCGGCAAATCGCGCAAATCTAAATATGTAACTTCTGCACCCGCCGCCGTAGCCCCAGCCGCCGCAACTTTTACCAGCAGTTTGTTATAGGATGCTTCGCGGGTACTTCCGGCAAATGCAAGTATTTTTGGTCTGTTTGTCATTGATTTTTTCCTGCTTATTGTTTCCGCGTATAATTGTACTATTTCGAGTGATTCCAAACAAAGTCAGCAATGGGTCTATCTGCCGACAAAACAGGATTGTCACTGGAATTGAGTAAAACCGATCGCATTTTTACATTCCCGACTCCCAAACGCCTCTCGACGCGACTGGGAATGCCGTAACCGTAAATAATGTGTCCTTTACCCGCCAACACGACAACTTGATAGTCGGGGTTTGCTTTGACAAATTCAGCTATTTTTTCCGCCATAGTTTCGTCCCACAAAACTTGGGCTTGCAAAAATCTTTCAAAAGCCGTACTATTTCCCTGTGCTGCCTTTTGGTGTTGCTGGTAAACTTCTAGCAGCAGTTGCCGATATTCGGCGTTATCGGTGCGAATTTCGGATATGGGGGGAATGTGCTTTTTTTCCTCTGCTGTGAGGCTTTCTAAACCTTGGCTGGCAACTTTTCTCGTTACTTCGGATGGTGTATTTAAGGCGAGGACAGGTAGTTGATTTTCTTTGGCAAACCGCAAAATGGGGGCGTAAGATTCCCAGGGAAAGCGCCATCTGCGATCGTACTCTGTTTGCTCGACTAATTGCTCTTCAGTCAGTTTACCTGCTAGGTAGTTGTCGATCGCACTTTGAAAGGGACGCTGAAACATTTCCATCGCGATCGCAATTTTCCGATTTTGCCGCTGCATTTCTCGGATAATTTTTAGTTGAGCTTGGTGGTCTTCCGCGCTATCGTGGGTTTCTCCCAGATACACGACTTTTGCCTTTACCAACTGTTGCAGAATCTCTTGGTTAGTGTAAGTCTGCCCGGGTTGAGGGTTCGCCGTCGTTTGCGCTGTCACTGCACTGCTGCACACTAGAAAGATACTCAGCGATAAGGCGCACAGTTTGATGAGTTTGGTTGTTTTCATACAAATATTATGCCTGTTTCTCGCAACAGCAAGCACAGCCGAACTCTACTATTTTAGCTGAGCAGCTAGAAAGCTTGATGCTTTATTTAACTTCATAATTATCCGCAGCTACTTCTAAAAATGTAAAGTTTAGTTGCAGGTACTTGCGCTTCTAAAAGAAGGTGCTAAATTAATAATATGAAGCGAACAAAAAGCTTCTCTGACAGATACCACATCCAGATACCGCAGCGAAGTTCACAATAGAATCTAAGGAGTAAAACGCTGTCAAATCTCACATCTGTCTCATCAAAAACCAATAGCAGCACCCACCAACAAAGCTGATACTTCCTCAAATAATTAGAGGGGAGCAATGCAACTGAATCCGAGGATTATTGCAACTCCGCATCGAAGTTTAAAAAAGAGGAAATCACTCGGTACATATGGCTGGGTGCTGTTGTTGTTAAAAGAGATTTTCGGTTTGTGATGTTTTTTTCAGTAGAGGCTCTTCCTCTAGATATGCGTTACCGGGCAGAGCCAGGTAACGAGCATAAAAGGAGAAAAACTAGAAAATTACTGAAAAATTGTCTCGTCTTCCTTTCGCCACGCGGGATCGACAATACAAATAAATATTAGGGGTTCTGTCCCACAGTTGTAAATAAACTGTTTGGCGTTTGGGGGAATGTAAACTGCATCTCCGGGTTCCACGAATTGAGTTTCGTCGTCGATGTGCATTTCTCCAACGCCGCTGAGGATGTAGTAAACTTCAGAAGTTGTCAGGGAGTGCAGCGCAGAAGTTTGTCCCGGTGGCAAAGCGGCATGGGCTAAACTGTAACGCAAATCCACAGCTTGTTTGTCTGGATGCAGCAATTCTCGCAGTTGAGTACCGTCGCCAGCAATAAACTCGTCGCAGGCATTTAGCTTTTGAATTAGCATTCTTTCCCATCTCCTGAAAATCTCTTTACCACAACATAAGTTTAATTGAAAGAGCGAGAGATGTTAAGAAATATGTAGTAAAGCAGCGGTCGGATTTTTTAACCGTAAATTCCAGAATGCGATCGATAATCAGGACAGTCGATCGCATCTTCAGATAAAGCTATAGTAGGCTGAACGGGACACTTGAGGTGGTAGTCGCGGGTGAAAAATACGCAGTTAGCACAAGGGATTTTGTGCATCCGCTGAGCTCGACGCAGGGAGTCGGTGACTGTACGCCCGACACTCAAACACAGCAAAAAAACTAAGCCCCAGGCGGACACAAAACACAGCGGGACTAAAATAGGCTGTATTACCTTAAGCAAAAAGTAAAGCATAGCAAGAAAATTCAGCGTTAGAAGCCACACATACATTACAGTAGTGGAATTGCCGATCGATCGACCAAAAAGTTTAGAATCCTTTACAGCTCGATCGAGAAACCGGGCAATTATGGCATGATAAGGAACAGTCCTTAAATAAAATTAGAGGAAATCAGTTATGACTCTGCGATTAGGCGATACAGTTCCCAACTTTACCCAAGCTTCGTCTGAAGGGGAAATCAATTTCTACGACTGGGCTGGGGATAGCTGGGTCGTGTTGTTTTCCCACCCGAAAGACTATACTCCAGTGTGCACCACAGAACTGGGTGCAGTGGCCCGTCTAAAGTCTGAATTTGAAAAGCGGGGGGTCAAAACCATTGCCCTCAGCGTCGATGATGTGGATTCTCACATGGGCTGGATTAAAGATATTGAGGAAACTCAAAATGTCACCCTCAATTATCCGATTTTAGCAGATGGCGATCGTAAAGTCTCCGACATTTACGACATGATCCATCCCAACTCGCTAAACAACTTAACAATCCGCACAGTTTTTGTGATTGACCCGGAAAAGAAATTGCGTTTGAGCATTACTTATCCCGCGAGCACTGGTCGGAATTTTAATGAAATTTTGCGAGTAATTGATTCCTTGCAACTTACCGACAAATACAGCGTTGCGACTCCAGTTGATTGGAAAGACGGCGACGATTGCGTAATCGTACCTTCGATTACCGACCCGAAAGAGTTGGAAGAGAAATTTCCTAAAGGTTATACGCCGATTAAGCCTTATTTGCGGATGACTCCTCAGCCGAATAAATAGGTTTAACATTCCTGGGCGCACAACCTAATTATGTAGGGTGTGCCTAGCGCACCTTACCTCTATAATTCGCGCCTAAAACCAGTTTGTAGTCACGACTTTAGTCCTTAATCATGATTTTTGAGGGCTAAAGTCATGACTACCAACAAACAAATTGTGCAATCTTGTGTGAACACTTTAGATTTGAGGAAAGGCAAAATGCTGTCATCAACAATTGTGTTGCGAATACCGCCCAAATTGCAAATGACAGACGACGAGTTTTTCGAGTTCTGTCAAATCAATAGTGAGTTACGCATTGAACGCAACAAATCGGGAGAATTGCTAATTATGCCCCCTACTGGTGGAACAACAGGAAATCGCAGCGGTAGCGTCTTTGGAGAGTTGTATATTTGGACTCGACAAGATGGAACCGGTATGTGTTTTGATTCCAGTACGGGATTTAAGCTTTCAATGGGTGACAAGTCTCCAGATGCCTCGTGGATTAAATTGGAACGGTGGAATGCTTTATCTCAAGAACAGCAAGATAAATTCCCACCTATTTGCCCTGATTTTGTAGTAGAACTCAGGTCGGCTTCTGACAATCTCAAGCCATTGCAAGAAAAAATGCAAGAATATATGAGAGAACCAGGAGTGCAGTTAGGCTGGTTAATTGACCGCAAAAATCGCAGAGTTTATATTTACCGTCCTGGTTTGCCAGAGGAATGTTTGGAGAATCCCGCGACAGTTAGCGCCGACCCCGTTTTGCCGGGATTTGTACTCAATATGAGCAAGATTTGGTAGAACAGGTAGCAATAAATATCAAGTTATTGTAAAAATTAATTATAGGATACACACACGCAAAAAATATGGATATTAAAAACGGCTTTGTAGGCACAATCGGCAATACTCCCCTCATCCGCTTAAACAGCTTCAGCGATGAAACTGGCTGCGACATTCTCGGTAAAGCAGAGTTTCTCAATCCCGGCGGTTCCGTTAAAGATAGGGCTGCTTTATACATCATCAAAGATGCAGAAGAAAAAGGCTTGCTGAAACCGGGCGGCACCGTTGTTGAAGGCACTGCGGGCAATACTGGCATCGGTTTGGCCCACATTTGCAACGCTAAAGGTTACAAATGTTTGATTGTGATTCCAGATAACCAATCTCAAGAAAAAATCGATGCTTTGAAAACCTTGGGCGCTGAAGTTCGGACTGTTCCCGCTGTTCCTTACAAAGACCCGAATAATTATGTCAAATTGTCGGGAAGATTGGCTTCGGAACTGGAGAATGCAGTCTGGGCAAATCAGTTTGACAATTTAGCCAATCGCCGAGCTCATTACGAGACAACTGGCCCGGAAATTTGGGAACAAACAAACGGGAAAATAGATGCTTGGGTAACAGCTACTGGTACTGGCGGCACTTTTGCTGGCGTAGGAATGTTTTTAAAAGAAAAAAATCCTGCTGTTAGAATTGTCTTGGCAGACCCGATGGGCAGCGGGCTTTACAGTTATTTCAAAACTGGGGAAATTAAGACCGAAGGTAGTTCGATTACTGAGGGAATTGGCACCACCCGCATCACTGCAAATATGGAGAATGCCCCGGTAGATGACGCCATCCAAATTCACGATACTGAAGCTGTCCGAGTGATTTACCAACTGCTGAGGAAAGAAGGGCTGTTTATGGGCGGTTCTGTGGGGATTAATGTCGCGGCGGCTGTGGCTTTAGCGAAGCAAATGGGGCCTGGACATACGATTGTTACGGTACTCTGCGACGGCGGGGCTCGGTATCAGTCGCGTTTGTTCGATCGACAATGGTTGGCTTCCAAAGGTTTGTCACCAGATTAATCGTCGGGTGCGCTGCGGCGCACCTTAAAATCTGGGCATATATAAAATTTGGGCATATATGGCCACACCTATTCCCATGATACAAAAATAGCATATATGTAGCAGAATGTCAAGTGAAAAAACATGAAAATCACAGAATCTTCTAGGCAAGTTCTTGTTTGCCAAAACCGCACTTGTCGCAAGCAAAATTCAGCAAAGGTACTGGCAGCTTTTCAGAAATTGTCGCCCTCCGAAGTTGAAGTTGTTGCTAGCAGTTGTTTGGGACAGTGCGGCAACGGGCCGATGGTGTTGGTGCTGCCAGAAGAGGTTTGGTACAATGGTGTTTGCCCTGAAGAAGTTGCGGCAATAACTGAGCAACATTTGCGGGGAGGAAAGCCGGTGGAGAGGATGCTTTATCGCAAGTTTCACCGACTTTCTCATTAGTCGATCGCCCGCCTTTAAAATTCTTCCGCAAACAAACGGCGGAGAATTTCGGTGACTTCGGCGCAAAATCTGGCGTCGAGTTCGATCGCCAAGCGATCGACACTGCTGGAACCGCCTACAGGTTTTTCTGCCCGCAAACTCATGGCTAAAGTTCTGAGTTTTGCCGGCTTTCCCGCCGCCTTCGGTCGCTCGTCAACAAACCGCACTAAAGCCACATAAACTGTTTCTAGGGTTCCCCTGATCGAGCTCAGTCCGTAACCCAATTTTGAGATAATTACTGGAGAAGTGATGAGGCTCTCCATCCCCAAAGTTTTAATTGCTACGTCCACATATCGAGCGCTGTCATGTCCCATTGCTCTGACAATGCTTTCTAAGCTGTTCCACTGAGATGCTTTCATGCGCGATCGCTGTTCGATGTGGAAGTGCCATCCTAACATGGAAATTAGCCTGGTCAAGTCATAAGCAGATACGGAGTTTTTTTGTTTGGTGCTGTTTAATGCGGCACTTAGCAGCACTTGTTTTTTGGTGAGATCGAAGATTTTGGGGTTGTTGTGATAAGGATTTTCGCCGTAATCGCCGCGAAAAATTAGGTCGTTATTGCCAGTAGCGCTTTTCAGCCATTGCTCTAGTCCTATGCGAGTATCGAAGCGTTTGAACATCGCAGCTAACGAGTTTGAACTTCCTATATTGGAGGCATAGTTAATCATGTCTTTTGCTACGTCGTAAAAGTAAAAATCATGTTTTTGCCCGTTGCCATCTCTAACAACGCAGTTGTCAATGTCGCAATCAGGATATTTGCTATTTATTTGACTGACGATATTAAGCAGTGCGATAATTTTAGTGGCACTCCACTGCTCAGCATTGGTAAGTGCGTTTTTTCCCAGCCACTGCGCCTGAATTTTGCCCTCTACAAAAGTACCAATGCAAACGCAGGCTTCTTTGATGTCTGCGTGGAGGAAACTTAAAGCTTGAGGGTTAATTTGAGGTAGTTCTCCCAGGCTGGGAAACGGGGTAAGTTTGAGGGGATTATTGGGGCTGGGAATAGAGCTAATTACTTTTAAGCCGTCGGGTTTCTGTTTGAGATAATCGGGATAGTTTTTAATGTGTTGTTGGTAAGGAGATTTTTCAATGCCCCGGTCTAAAAAAGCTAGTTTGTTTATGTTAGCTTTGGCATCTATTTCCATTTGGAGGTAGTTTTTGAAGATGCGCGCTCGGTCTTTTGCGAGTTCGAGGGAGGTGAGGTTCATAATAATTGTTGGCAGCTTGTTACTAATAAGTAAATCAGTATACTAGGATTTACGCAAACAAACCGGGTTGCTGTGCAAAATTTTGGGTTGGGAAACGAAACATTTATGAAGAAACCGGGTTTGAGAGAGTAACTGCATTCAGGACGATATATCTGAGTTCGGGCCCTGCGCTCAAGCTTTTTTGCCGCGTACTTGAATGCGTTTGTCGGTTTTTTGTTTCTTAATCCAAGAGACAAATTTATGGAGTTCAGGGTCATTTTTGAGCTTTTCCAGGGTGTTGAGCTCTTGGGCGAGGTGTTTGTTGTCAAATAGAGAGTGAATCTGGCGGTGACAAGCGGAGCAAATGTCGATTGTCGGGCTTGGATCTTCGTTTTTCCGCTTGGTGTTTTGTTTGGGGATGAGGTGATGGGCGGTTAATGCTTCCATTTGTCGATCGCACAATTCGCACTGCATAATTTTCTCAATGCTGCTGGATAGGAGAATTGCTACTTTTAGTTTAGCGCGATCGGCTTTGATTCATGTGAATGAAGCTCGATCGCACTCTCCAAACAATAAAAAAACCCCCAGTTGGGGGTCATACAAATCTCTTGTGGCAGAGGTTGAAAAGCCTCTGGGATCACAAAATATACAGTAACAGAAACAAAACAATCCAAATCACATCCACAAAGTGCCAGTAAATCTCAGTCGCTTCGATTCCGAAGTGGTGCTCGCTAGAATAGTGACCTTGCGCGCGCGATCGCCACACCACCGCCACCATCAGCAGCACTCCCAACGTAACGTGCAAGCCGTGAAAAGCAGTCAAAACGTAAAAGCAACTGGCATACAAATTCGTCGTCAAGCCAAATTCTAAATGAGCGTATTCGTAAACCTGACCGAACAAGAAAACTGCGCCCATAGCAATAGTTACGAGCAGCCAATTCCGCATTCCTGCGGCATCATTTTTTTTGATTGCAGTATCCGCATTGTGAATCACAAAACTGCTAGCAATCAGAATTACCGTATTGATTCCCGGCAGCAATAACTCACGCTCGGGCGTACCTTCAGGGGGCCACGCGGGGGCCATCGCCCGATAAATCAAATACGCGGCAAACATACCGAAAAATATCATGCCTTCAGCGCACAGGAACACAATTACCCCTAACATCCGGTGGTCGGGATGCTCCACACCGTGTGCTTCTACCTCAGCCTCGTGGTGGTAATTCAGGGCTGTTTTGGCCGGATCGATCGCTGGAATTTGCATAAGAAATTGGTAATGAAGAAGTCAGTTGTCAGTTGTCAGCGGGCAGTTGGCATTAGTCATCAGTCATTAGTTAACAGTCAACAGTCAACAATGCCCAATGACTAATGCCTGATGACTAATAACTATTCGCCATCTTGACTTTCATCAGCAGGAGAATCAATATTTACCTCTGATTCAGGAGCGACCAAAGTTGCAGTGCTGCCCAAGAAAGTTGAAGCTTGAGCCTCCGCAATAGGAATACCTGTTTTCTGGGCGTTGCGGGTGGCATTTTCCCTCAACTTGAGCCTGAGACGTTCCCCAGTATGCTGAATTTTTTCCATGCCGTAATCGTAAGGCCCCGTTGCCAATACCGGCACTCCTTCAAAATTTTCGATCGGGGGCGGCGAAGTCGTCATCCATTCCAAACTCAAAGCTTGCCAAGGATTGTCACCTGCTTTCGGGCCGTACCTCCAGCTCCAAATCACATTAATGATAAAGGGGATTGTAGACACTGCCAGCATATAAGCACCGACAGTACAAATGACATTAATTGTGGTAAATTTCGGGTCGTACATTGCCACCCGCCTAGGCATTCCTTGCATACCCAAAGCGTGCATCGGCAAGAAAGTTACAGTAAAGCCAACATAAGTTAAAACAAAGTGAACTCTACCCCAAAATTCATTAATCATCCGCCCCGTCATTTTGGGGAACCAGTGGTAAAAAGCAGCGTAAATTCCAAACACTGAGCCGCCAAACAGCACGTAGTGTAGGTGAGCGACGACAAAATAAGTGTCGTGAACGTGAATGTCGAAAGGTACGGAGGCTACCATGATCCCGGTGATGCCGCCGAGGACAAATGTTGAGATAAAACCCATCCCAAATAGCATCGCGCTGACAAGCCGGAGTTTGCCTCCCCAAATAGTTGCCAACCAGCTAAATATTTTAATCCCAGTTGGTACGGCGATGATCATAGTCGTGATCATAAAAAACATCCGCAGCCAGCCGGGAGTGCCGCTGGTAAACATATGGTGCGCCCACACGATCAAGCCCAAAAAGCTGATCGCGAGACTGGAATATGCGATCGCCAAATAACCAAAAATTGGCTTGCGCGAATGCACCGGCAAAACTTCTGAAATCACCCCGAAAAAGGGCATAATCATAATGTAAACTGCCGGGTGCGAATAAAACCAGAATAAATGCTGGTAGACGATCGGATCGCCGTTGCCGGTCGGGTTAAAAAATGCCGTCCCTGCTAACAAGTCAAACGACAGCAAAATCAAAGCTGCGGCTAAGACTGGAGTAGCAATCAAAGTCAGCGCTGAAGTCGCAATCATCGCCCAGCAAAACAAAGGCATTTCATTGAGACTCATGCTCGGAACCCGCATGGTAAAGATGGTAACGGCAAAATTAACCGCCCCCAAAATCGAAGAAGTTCCGAGAATCAAAACGCTGAGAATCCAAATTTCTTCCCCCGCTTGAGCAGTAACTAAGCTCAAAGGTGGATAGGAAGTCCAACCCGCCTGCGGAGCTCCTACCAAAAAACTGCTCAACAGCAACACGCCGCCTACGGGAATCAGCCAAAAGGCGATCGCATTCAGCCTGGGAAATGCCATGTCTTTTGCCCCAATCATTAAGGGGATCAAAAAGTTAGCAAATCCGGCTCCGGCGGGTACGATCCACAGGAAGATCATCACCGTGGCGTGAACAGTAAATAAACTGTTGTAGAGTTCGGGGGTGACAAAATCGGCGTCGGGGGTGGCGAGTTCTGTTCGCACCAAAGTTGCCATCACGCCACCGATTAGATAGAAAATAAATGTTGTGACTAGGTATTGAATACCGATGACTTTGTGGTCGGTATTAAAAGTGAAGTAGTCGCGCCAATGTCTATCGGCGGGCGCTGTTCCGCGAGCCTCAGTGTTGGCACTTTCTTGGAACTGTGCTTGTGTCATAGTTATTAGTCATTAGTTATTAGTCATTAGTTATTAGCTCAGGATCAAAGATTCAGTGCCAGGAACTAATGACTATTTTTAGTGATGAGTTGGGTGAAGTTGTTTTAGGCTTTCGGAATTAATTTTTATTTCCCTGACGTAGGGAGCTAAAAATTCACCGTCTGACAATTCCCCAGGATTGACTGCAACTGCTTGCTCTAAGTTTTGACTGCTAGCAACTTGCTGGCTTTGCAGCCAACCGTCGAATTCTTCTGGTGTGTGAACGACTGCTACAGCTTTCATCGCTCCGTGGTAAGCGCCGCACAATTCAGCACAAACAACCCGGTATTCACCGGTTTTAGTTGGTGTAAATCTCAGTTCGCTCGGCCGTCCGGGAATTGCATCTTGTTTGAGGCGAAATTCCGGCAGCCAAAATGCGTGCAGCACGTCTTGAGCTGAGATATTTAGCTGTACGTCGCGGTTGGCTGGCATATGCAGTTCGCCAGAACTAACGCCACTTTCTGGATAGCTAAAAATCCAGGCGTACTGCAAACCCATGACATTTACAACTAAGTCTGCTGGTTTGTCTTCATTTTCTGGGGAAGCGCCTACGCCTAGAGCAACAAGTTTTTGAGGCGCTATTTGAGGGGCGTTTTGGGGTGTATCTGAGAGTGTGGCTGCGATCGCACTTCCCCGCATTTTAGAGTGCGCTTGCATGGTTCCGTGGTCGTGATTCCCCATCGGATCGAGGCCTCCCATTGAGTTGTAAATCTCAAAACTGTAGACTCCGATTCCTAAAATAATCACCGCCGGCACGGCTGTCCAAAGAATTTCTAAGGGAAAGTTGTCATGCCAAGGCGGCCCATCTGTGTTGTCTCCTTGACGACGGCGATATTTAATTGCAGCAACAATGAGAATTCCTTGGACCATGATAAATAGTCCAGTGGAAATGGTCATCATTGTATTGAAAAGTGCGTCTATGTCGGATGCTTCGTCAGAGGCGGCGATCGGCATCAAACCGTGATTCTGCCCGTACCAGAGACTGATCAGAGTCACTCCGATGCCGGCGAGCATGGTGAGGATGGAACTTGGAATGTTCACGCTGGTACTTCTTAATAGCGACACTTCTTCGCTTGAAAAATGAAGGAAGCGCCTCTGGGTTATCAATTTTTAATTGTAAATGGTATTTTTAGTAAAATGTCTATCTTAAGGGTTACTTAAGGCTTAGTATGTTTGACTGAGCGATCGCCCGTGCACACAAATACGTCTTTTGTACCTTGACAAAAATGATTAAAAATGGTAAGCAATCGCTCTGTTTGGCTGCTAAATTTGAGATTTTTTCTCAAACACCATCAAATGCTGCTGGGGCAACATATCTTTTGTCTCTTTCCATACTAAACCGACGGCGGCCATTTCTTTTTTCACCTGCTTCTGCGTCATTTTGTGCAAACCTTTAATGGGAATCAGCGGGTTTTCGCCCCGATACTCGATCGATACCGTGCGGCCTCCCGGTTTGAGTGCTTTCACAATTCCTTGCATCATTTCTCTGGGATATGCAAATTCGTGATAAGCATCGACCATCACAACTAAATCTAGGCTATTTTCCGGCAAATTCGGATTGTCGATCCTGCCCAAAACTGGCTCAACGTTAGCAATATTTTTTTCTTGTTTATTCAATTTAATAAAATCAATCATTTCCGGCTGCACGTCAACGGCTAAAACCTTTCCTTCTGGAACTAAGGGAGCGATGCGAAAGCTAAAATATCCGGTTCCCGCTCCAATGTCGGCTACAAAATCGCTTGGTTTTAAATCGAGATTGTTGACTAATCGAGCTGATTTTTCTTCCATGCCGCGAGACGGTCTTTCCAGCCAACCAGCGCCTTGATATCCCATGACTTGGGCAATTTCTCGACCCATGTAAAACTTGCCGATGCCGTCGGGATTGTGGACAGTTCGCTGCTGATAAATGGTGTCGCTGTTGGCGGTTTTACTTGCTGCTGCACAGGCATTGAGCGGCAACAGGGAAATAATTGTCAAAATTATTATTGTTAATGATTTAAGGAATTGTGCGGTTTTTTTCACTATATTTGGGTTTTGTGTTTGAATTTATTTCTCGTTCCCTGGCTCTGCCGGGGAACGCAGATCCAGAGGCTCTGCCTCGGTAATATCGAGAATAGTTCAAGATTTAATTGACAGCGGATTCTAACAATCTGATTGTACCAGCATTTGCGTCGATTTCGACTTGTTTGCCGATCGGCAAAGTGAACTGCTCCCGGATGTGTCCCACCATAGAACCATACCACGCAGGAATCTTCAAAGGGCGAATGTGGTCGGACAAGACTTGAGGTAAGGTTAGGGACTCTTGGGGTTTTTCAGCTTCGCACTTGGTGCACTGTCCGAAAATAAAACCTGATATTTTATCAAGAATGCCCGCTAATTTAAGCTGCGTCAACATTCGATCGATCCGATAAACCTCTTCGCCAACTTCCTCAACAAACAAAATACTGTTTTCCCATGTCGGTAAATATGCAGAACCCACCATTGCTGCTATTACTGATAAATTGCCACCGATTAGTTTTCCCCTAGCTGTTCCGCCCCCGATTGTTTGAACTTGCACACTTGGGGAGTTTTGCATGGTTATAGAGCCGCCCTCAAACAAAAGTTTTTTGACGTAATTTACTGTCAATGGGCTCCAAGTTGACACACCTAAAGGGCCGTGAAAAGTAACTATATTAGTTTTAGCATAAATTGCCAATAACAACGCCGTAATATCGCTGAATCCCATAATAATTTTGGGATTATTGCGGATAATATTGTAATCCAGGAGCGGCAATATCCGACCGCAGCCCCAGCCCCCCATCCCGGTAAAAATAGCTCGCACTGAGTCATCGGCAAAGGCTGCATTGACATCGGCGGCGCGATCGGCATCCTTGCCCGCTAAATAGCCGTAGCGATCGTAAAAATGCTCTCCCAATTTAACTTTTAAACCCAGGTTATCCAGAACTTTAAAAAATGGCTGGACTTCTTTTTCGTAGTTGAAAGCGGCAGGATTGATTAAGGCTACAGTATCGCCGACTTGCAGGCGGCGCGGCTCGATCGCACTTTGGGGAGATAGGTTGGTTTGGGCGATCCTCTTCGAGGGATTCGCTAACGGCAAAAGCTGAGTACCAATAGCAGTCAGCCCAAAAGTTCTGATCAGAGCACGGCGGCGGAGAGTCATAGCTGTTAGGTAATTTCTGCTATAATTGTATAGCAAAATTTATGCAAAATTAGTTGAAAATTGCCAGTTTAAAATGAAAACAAGCACTAAAATCTCATCTAAAAAATTTTGGGCAAAAGCTTTAGTTCGTCCGGCTGCAGAGTTTCCGCTGACTCAGCTATTGGTTAAAAGCGGTCAAATTCCCGCAGGATTGCGCGGCACTCTCTATCGCAACGGGCCCGCACGTTTAGAACGTGGCGGCATGAATGCGGGACACTGGTTTGATGGCGATGGTGCAATTTTGGCAGTACATTTTACCGATGTCGGTGCTGCTGCTGTTTATCGCTACGTGCAGACAGCAGGATATCAAGCTGAGGAAAAAGCTGATAAATTTCTCTACAGTAATTATGGCATGACAGCACCCGGCCCGACCTGGTTACGGTGGACTAAATCTGTTAAAAATGCTGCCAATACTTCAGTTTTAGCTTTGCCCGATCGCCTTTTAGCTTTGTGGGAAGGCGGCTTGCCTCACAGCCTCGATTTGCAAACTCTGGAAACTCAGGGAACGGACGATTTAGGAAGTTTAGAGAGTGGATCTTCTTATTCAGCTCACTGCAAGCGCGACCCGATTACTGGGAATATTTTTAACTTTGGAATTACACATGGTGCCAGTACAAAGTTGAATCTGTATAAAAGCGATCCTACAGGCAAAATTGTGCAACAAGGAACTGTTGCTTTAGATGGACCTCCTATGCTTCACGATTTTGTTTTGGCTGGAAAGTATCTAATATTTTTTGTGCCGCCAGTACGAGCAAAATTTTTGCCAGTGTTAGCTGGAATTAGGAGTTACAGCGACTGTTTGGAATGGAAACCGGAGTTAGGAACGCAGATATTAGTTATTGACTCTGAAACTCTCTCTTTAGTTAATCGGGGCGAAACCGATTCTTGGTTTCAGTGGCATTTTGCTAACGGTTTTGTCAAGGAAGATGGTTCGGTGGCTGTAGATTTTGTGCGCTTCCCTGACTTTCAAACTAATCAGCGGCTGAAAGAAGTAGCGGCGGGTGAAACTCGCACTGATGCGGAGGGTTCCCTGTGGCGGGTGCATCTCAATCCTCAAACTGGCAAAGTGACAGCAGCCGAAGAATTGCTGGATCAACCTTGCGAATTTCCGATGGTACCTGCTTCAGAAATAGGGCAAGACTCACGATATATTTATCTGGCAATGTATCGGCCTGACGTTGATATTGTACCGGAACGTTATGGTGCGATCGCCCGTTTGGACACGCAAACCCGCAATCTCACAATTGCCGACTTGGGCGAAAATCGCTATCCCACAGAGCCCATCTACGTTCCAGATATTTCCTCGGAGAAAGGTTGGATAGTAACAGTTATTTATGACGGCAATTCTGATAGCAGCGAAGTCTGGATATTTGACAGCGACGGACTTTCCCGCGAACCTGTTTGCAAGCTAGAATTGCCCGGTGTAATACCTTTGGGCTTTCACGGCACGTGGAAATCGGCAGTCTGAGAAAATTGTAAAGAAGTGTTGCGGAAGATTTATTAAAAATTGTTGCCGCTTCTCTGTCAAGTTGTTAAGGTGTGTGTAGATAGGAAATTCTCATATCTAGGAGGTGTGGAATTGATAATCTGCATTGCTCAATTATCCTGTGCCAATTCGCACGAATTCCCGGCGATTTTAAGTCGCCGCTGCACAGGATATCGTCTGCCTCTGCGGACTAAAAAAAGGGGTCATTAAGCCCCGAACAATGACTAATTCGGGGTCAATATTCCCGGCGAATAAATTCGCGACTACACAGGCAAAGTCCGCCTCTGCGGACTGAAGAAAACAAATCCCCGGCGAATAAATTCGCGGCTACACAGGCAAAGTCCGCCTCCGCGAACTGAAAAAAAAGCGGTAATAAAGCCCGCTTGGTCATGATTTCCGACTAGGTTTGCCCATCTCAGGTTTGTCTGCTTGCATGAGGTTGCATGACCAGATATTTGACTGATTCGTGGCAAACCAAAAGTTTAGTTCAACTCACGCGCACGTTAGCGATTCAACAGTTTTGGGTTTTGAGTTAACCCCACGAATAAATTAGGCTTATCGGAACAAGATAGCCTTTTAAACAATTATGAATTATGAGTTGTTACCGCCAAAACATTCAACTCATAACTAATAATTCACAACTCACAACTCATAACTCCGTGCCGCGGTGAGAATCAACCAAAAGGTTTAATCTATGCAACTTCAAGGAAAAACAGCTCTTGTTACAGGAGCTTCGCGCGGAATTGGGCGATCGATCGCCCTGGAATTAGCGAGACAAGGAGTCAAACGTTTGTTGATTGTGGCGCGCAACCGCAAGCAATTAATTGAACTGGCAGAGGAAATCGATGTTTTGGGAACAGAAGTTGTGCCGTTAGCTTTGGATTTAACTCAGTCAGTTGCGGTGAATATTGCGATCGCCCAAGCTTGGCGAGATTGCGGCCCGATTCACCTGCTAGTCAACTGTGCAGGCGTCGCGCACCAAGCATCTTTCTTGCGTTCCCCGCTGCCGTTAATCGAGGAAGAAATCGCCTTAAATTTGCTCGGAACCTACACAATTACCCGCTTGATAGCTCGGCGAATGGCGACTCAAAAAGAGGGAACAATCGTTAATGTTTCGAGCTTGATGGGCAAAATTGCTGCTCCCACAATGGCTACTTATTCTGCTACCAAATTTGCCATTTTGGGATTCACCCAAGCTTTACGCAGCGAGTTAACTCAGTACAATGTTCGAGTCACAGCTTTGCTGCCATCTCTAACAGATACCGACATGGTGCGAGACTTGGAGCAATTCCGGTGGGTAGTGCCCACAACTCCCGAAAAAGTTGCCCTAGCACTTGTCGCGGGATTGCAGAAAGATGCGCCGGAAATCTTGGTAGGATGGCAAAGTCATCTAGCAGTTTGGTGTCACCGAATTGCGCCTTGGTTGCTGGATTTTGTGTTGCGGATGGCGACTCCAGAACTTCGGGATAAATCGCGGGGCCGCAAATTGCGGGAGGCTTTGGCTAGCGGACGATAAACCCTTTTATGGGCGGGCAAGATGCCCACCCCACGAGAAAACTCTTTCTTTGTGGAACGGGCATCTTGCCCGTTCCGGGCTCTTCGGCCCATTGGTGTCAACTTAAGCTGTCAGCCCGCCCACCCGGTAGTCCGCCAGGGATTGAAATCCCTGTCTCATAGCGAAAGTCCTCTGAAGAGGACTGAGAAGAAGAATTTTTGAGGTTGCTGATTCACGGTAGGAATCAACTTTTCGCTTGATGTTACAAAACTCACCATACTTCTGTTATGGCAATTGGGAAATCAGAATTCCTACCTGTATTCACCAACGCCCAATTTTTAAACTCATTAGTCCTCTTCAGAGGACTTTAGCTATTAGACAGGGATTTCATTCCCTGTCGGACTGTCGGATTGTCGGATTGTCGGACTGTCGGATTGTCGGACTGTCGGATTGTTGGACTGCCGGTTTAATGTTAAGTTGACACGCCTTGGGCATTGCCGTGTCCCTACAAGGGCTATGTACTTACTTACCAGCAAAAGTGCTGTTTATCATTTCCACTCCCCTTGCAACGTAAAAGCAGCCCAATAATAGGGAGACTTCCATTCTGACTGCTGCATCATTTCGATCTGCGCCGCCCTCAAAGCTGCCGCCGGTGCTAACTTTTGTTGCAGCATTTTTTGATAGAACTTTTGCATTAACACAGCAGTTCCTTCATCATCCACACTCCACAAACTCACCGCCACCCGCTGCGCCCCCGCATACATAAAACCCCTTGTTAATCCCACCATTCCTTCGCCTTTAACATTCTGTCCCATGCCCGATTGGCAAGCACTTAAAACCACTAAATTTGCCGCCAGTTTCAAGTTAAAAATATCGGTGAGGCGCAAAAAGCCATTGACAAGATTGCCTTTGTCATCTACCATCGACATCAGAATTCCTGACAGTTCGGGATTTTGGCTGTTAGCAAGGCCGTGGGTGGCGAAGTGAATGATTTGATAATTGGCTAAATTTCCATCGGTAGCAGTAGTGCGACTGGCATCAAAATCAAATATTTGACGGCTAGAAGCTGAGGGGAATAAGCTGGATATTGTTTGGGCTTCTTGGCGGGTAAAGCGTAGGCGTTTGGGTGGCCATCCCAGATTGGAAGCACGGAGCGAGCGATTTAAACCAAGGTTATTTGCTTCTAACTTGTCAGTCGTTTCTTGGGTAATTTTTCCTTTAATTCTTTCATCATCTGGACTGAAAACAGGGTCTGCTAAAATTGCTAAAGTTTGGCTTGGCGGTTTTCTATCTGCATAATTTTGCCTGAGAATAGCAAGACTTGAGGCGGAAGGCAGGGTAATAATTTCATGTTCGGCAATTAAGGGAACATTGACATTTTGTCCCCGGGTTTGGGAAATAGTTAAAGCTGGAAAAGGAGTATAGTGTAGCACGCCGTCGGGAACAATTAATAAGCGTTTATTTCCTAATTGGGCTGCTGCGGGCTGTAAAATTAATTTGCCCAGATTGGCACTCGCTTCGGCAACTTGTTGGGGAATATCTCTCTGAATTGGGCTAGTTACTGCGTCTCGGAAATTGCGGGCTGCTGTTTCAATGTCAACCTGTTTTGGCAATTCATAGCTAGTTAGTCCCGTTGATGTTAGAACCCACAAATAACTGCGGTCTTCGCCGAGGAAATACTGCAATAAAATCGTGTTCTCATCGAGAATCTGTTTCTGAATTTCTGGGAGTGTTAAAGGTTGGGGTTGGGTGAGGGCAGCGTAGCGGGGGTTGGCAGTACGAATCTTTGTTTGGAGTTCCTGATATTGTTGCAAAAATGAGAGGTGCTGTTTGTCGATTTCAGCGATTTTAGCTGCGTTTGGATTGAGGGTGCTAATTGCTTCAATGCGCTGCTTTTCAATGGCATTGAGTTGCTGTTGCACGCTCTTTTCTTGTTGCAGTAAATCGGGGGAAATGCCTTCGCGAATGTTGGTGTTACTTTCTTGGAGAAGTTCAAGGAGGGTGCGGGCTCTCAAACGTTCGCTGGATTCTAAGGCTTTTGTATCGTAACCAAATTTAGGATTAGTTTTATGCAGTTCCATTAACAGGTCGATGTAGAATTCGTAGAAGTATGAGACTACGGCAAAGAATGAGGCGCGGATTTCTGGGCTGGCTATTTCGGTGCGGATATTTTCGATGATTTTGACAGAGGGTTCAATATCGTTGAGGGCTTCGGTAAGATTGCCTTGAGCGCGTTTGGCAAGGGCAATACCATAGAGGGCGTGAGCTTCTGCTGACCGATCGCCGATTGCCCGATACAGTGAAAGCGACTGACTGAAATACTCTAGCGCTTTCTGTGGTTTTCCCAAATCATAGTAGACAAGGCCGATCATGGCCAAGGTGGGAGCTTCCGCTGACCGATCGCCGATTGTCCGATACAGGGGAAGCAACTGACGGAAATACTCTAGCGCTTTCTGTGGTTTTCCCAAATCATAGTAGACAACGCCGATGTGTTTGAGGGTGCTGGCTTCCCGGGTGCGATCGCCTAGTGCCCGGTGCAGGGAAAGCGACTGGCTGTAATACTCTAGCGCCTTCTGTTTTTCTCCCAATGCTGAGTAGAGACTGCCGAGGGTGGTGAGGGTGTAAGCTTCCCCACCGCGATCACCGATTGCCCGATACAGGGAAAGCGACTGGCTGTAATACTCTAGCGCCTTCTGTTTTTCTCCCAATTCTGAGTAGACAGTGCCGAGGTTGTTGAGGCTGCCAACTTCCCCATGGCGATCGCCGATTGCCCGATACAGGGAAAGCGACTGGCTGTAATACTCTAGCGCCTTCTGCTTTTCTCCCAATCTTGAGTGGAAACTGCCGAGGGTGGTGAGAGTGACAGCTTCTTGGGATCTATCGCCCGCTTCTCGATACAGCTTTAAGGCTTCTTCCAACTTGACGATCGCACTTCTTTTTGAGTCCGCCGTTCCTTGATTGTAGAGTTCTAATCCTTCATTTAATGCTTTTGTAGCAGGGTCGCTACTGTTAGTTTGTGCTGTTTGTACGACTTTACCAAGTGGCACGGCTGCTGCCACTGGCTGACTTAACTGAACCGAAAGTGCGATCGACATACCAGCCAAAAACCATTGAGTGCGATCGAGCATAGCCACCCCTTTTGTATTTTTGTCAATCTTAATCACTAGCTCGCTTAGTGTAAAGGCAGGAAGAAGTCAGGGCGATCGGCATTTTTGCTAGAGTGAACGAGTAGTGCGATTCCCTGCGGGATCGCTACGCCGCGCGTACTTTTTCCCAGCATGAACAACATCCTAACTACCCCCGATCCCGTAACAACCCACTGGGATTGCCCCGAATGCGGTGGCACCGGTACCCTCAGCCCCGAAATTTGCCCTGTTTGCCTCGGAGCAAAATACATCGATCTCGCTACCATAACGAACTGGATGCTCGATTTTATGGAATCTCGCGGCTGCGATCGAGCTGAGATCGATCGATTGCGAACCGAAAACCCAGACCCGCTAACATTAACTTTTTGCCTCGAAGTTTGTATCGCCCTTAAATAAACTCTTTACCAATTACCAATTCCCAATTCCCAATATTTAGTGTCCCTTAACCGGATGTTGACCGTAAAAAGGCAAAGCATCCGACCAATCAGGACGACTTCCCCTTTGCCACTCCAAATAAGCCAATTCCCACACACTAGAAACCGACCAACCTAACTCGCTACCAACTTCAATTAACTGATAAGAATTACCCCAATTATCCAACTTTTCTTGCCAAGATTCAGGAGTCATCACCGTCTCAGGAAACAACTCAGTTAAACCAGAATCTTTGTTAACTGAATAAACCGCCCCAAACAATTGTCCCCGCTGTGCAGGCATTTGCAGCGCCATATCATCTCTCAAAAGCCCCCCCTTACCAAGGGGGGGTTGGGGAGGTTCTAATTCCAAAAGCCTCTTAGCAAGGGGGGGTGCCGCCCAAGCCACAGCCGCCAAAGTTGAAATCGCAAAAACCGGAATATCCAACTGTTGAGCCAAAGTCCGCGCCGTCACCATACCCATGCGAGTCCCAGTGAAACCTCCTGGCCCCTTCGCCACCGCAATAAAAGCCAAATCCGCCCAAGTTTGTGGCTGAATAAACTCCACTAAATACTGATGCAAATGAGTTGCTAAATCGCGATCCAAATTCCAAGTTTGGCAGCGAGAATCCCCGGCAAAATTGCTGATGGCTAAACCGAGTTCGCGACTAGCTGTGTGCAGGGCTAAGCCGTATTTTTTAACAGATGTTCCGTCTTGGGGATTGCTATTCACGATTACTGATAATTTTCCTTAACAAAAAACAGCGGCAAAGCCACAACTAAGCAACCCAAAAGAATGCCAAATATTCCCGTATTTAAAATCCTGGAATTACCCAGACCGCCACTCATCAAAAACAGCACTACTAAACTTGCAAATAAATTTTTATTGGCAAATTCTTTGTGTTGGGAAACTTGATGCTTCACCGTCATAAAACCCGACGAAACTATTAGCGCAAACCAAGAATTAAAAATGACTATTTGAGAGCCAAAAATAAACCAAACTAAGGCAAACATTAGCGCATCTATCCAAAAATCCTGAGTTTTCAACTTCGGCAGCCAAAATTCTTGGGTAGCAACAGGGGCGATTTTCTTGAGTAATTGATTGTGTTGCAGCCGCACGAGTTTGTTTCTCAATTGAATCTTGGGATCGATTTGCAATATTTGCTTCCACTCGGGGCGGCGAGAATTGTTGACTCTTCCCAACAGCTTCACGGCTGCAACTTTATTTAACTGCAAATCTGTGAGTCTGGTGGCAATTATTTGAGATAAGTGCGGATAGTAAACGGGGTTGTCTTCGGTTCTGTTGATGACGATATTGAGCTGTTGCTTGGCTTGACTGACTTGGATTGTAACATTGTACGGGGCGATCGCCTCTTGTAAAGCTTGCTGAATTTCGGCTTGCTGTTGGCGAGTGAAAAGCGACACACCGGGCGCAGGTGTAACCACCCGTTCTGCGGGCGTTTCCGGCGCGTCTAGCACCGGCTGTGCGTCTAAATACACCGGTTTGGGGTTCAAGTGCCGGATGACTGCTGAGGCTGAACTGTAGCGCCGATTGGTGGCACTTTGGAGCATGGTGTCGAGGATGCGGCCGAAATCATCGCTAACAGCAGTCTTCAAATAATTTCGCCAAGCCCAAGAATCCTCTGTACTGTCGAACAAATCGAAGGGAGGAATTTCAGTCAGCAAGTGAATGCAAGTAACGCCCAAACTGTAGATATCGCTGGCAAAAACTGCTTTCCCCATCAATTGTTCTGGGGCTGTATAAGCAGCACTGCCGATGATTGTACCAGTTTGCGGCAACCCGGTTGCTGTTACTTTCTTAGCTGCACCAAAGTCTACTAAAACAATATCTTTTTGGAAAGGAGAGGGTTGATAGGAATTTTCTAAGGCGGGTAAAGGGGCTGGAGATAGGCGGCGGCGAATGATATTTTCTGGTTTGATATCGCGGTGAATGACTTTGGATTTGTGGACGAAGTGGAGCACTGGCAATAAATCGTTGAGGATTTGCCGAATTTGAGTTTCGGTGAATGCTCCTTTTTGTTCTAATTCTCTGGCTAGGTTTTTGCCGTCTACAAATTCTTGTACTAAATACTGTCTCCCATCTTGTTCAAAATGCGCGATTAATTCTGGAATCTGGGGATGTTTTCCCAAGGTTTCTAGCTGGGCTGCTTCCTGGTGAAATAGTTGAGCCGCTTTTTCGGCTGCGGTATTTTGCTGCAAAAATTGCTTGATAACGCACTGCGAAAAAATCAGGGGTTTGGTTTCATCAACTGCTAGAAATGTTCGGCCAAAGCCTCCTTGCCCGATCGGCTTTATGGTTCGGTAGCGAGATGCTGATGGTGTTTCTGCGTCAATAGTTAACAACAATTTTGATCCGCAACTTTGGCACAATTCTGCATCACCTGGGTTTTGCGGATTCTGACAAGCTGGGTTTAAGCAATAGCACATTGGATTTTAGATTTTAGATTTTAGATTTTAGATTTTAGATTTGTAATTGGGGATGGAGAATTGGGCATCGGGAATTGAAAATTGAAAATTGAATATTGGAAATGGAAAATTGAAAATTGGGTAAAAAGAAGAAACAAGAAAAGGATATCGTTATATTTTTTTCCTTCTTCCTTCTTCCTTCTTCCCTCTTCCTTCTTCCTTAAGTCGGGACGAGTTCGCCTGGCCGCAATTTTGCCCATTTGCCGGTCTCTTGCTTGAAACTTTGACAGCCAACTACATCCCATTCCATTTCAATTTCGTCTTGGCGGGGGCGAATGTTGACGTTGATAGTGGGTTCTACGGGGTCGAAATCGGGTGTTTCGGTGAGGTGAAGCTGTTCGTGCTGTTCTTCTACGGCGTGGTAGGTGAAGCAGCGGTCTACATAGTGGCAGTTAATACAAATACACATTCTTGATATCCTCTGTGCATTTCAAAAAGATTGGTGAAATTTGAGCTTTCTGTTAATCTAGCGTAGCAAGAGTTTAATTGTTTGTAAGTTTGTAGATTTTTGTTGCAATGCCGATTAATTTGCCTTCTTCATTATCTCCTGATACTTGGCCGTTTGATTTGGAACTGCTGACACCGCCTGCTTATCTGGTGGGGGGTGCGGTGCGGGATGCGCTGCTGGGAAGGCGATCGCACTATTTTGATTTAGATTTCGTTATGCTAACACGGGCCGTGAAGACTGCTCGAAAAATTGCCGATCGCACGAAAGGTGGATTTGTCTTGTTGGATGCGGAACGCCAAATTGCGCGGGTTGTATTTGCGGGCGGTACGGTGGATTTGGCGCAGGCGGAAGGGGGGAGTCTGGAGGGGGATTTGCGGCGCCGGGATTTTCGGATAAATGCGATCGCCTGCAATCCTTTTACAGGAGAAATCATCGATCCTTTGGACGGTCAAACTGACTTGCGGTTGGGTTTGCTGCGGATGATTTCGCGGTCAAATTTGGAGGACGATCCGCTAAGGTTATTAAGAGCTTACCGCCAAGCGGCGCAGTTGGGTTTTGCGATCGAAGCTGAAACTCTATCTGCGATTCGGGAATTAGCGCCGTTGTTGAGTCGGGTAGCGGTGGAACGAGTGCGGACAGAATTGGGTTATTTGTTGAGCAATCCTAACGGTGTTCCTTGGATTTGTCGCGGTTGCGAAGACGGTTTGTTTTCGATTTGGTTTGAAAGTGCGATCGACCGTTTTGATATTTTGACAAAAATTGATGCGTCTGCTGCCAAGCTAGCGACAATTTATCCAGATTTGGGGAGAGAATTTTCGCGATCGATTCGAGATACGATTAAAACGCCGTTGTTGGCCGTTGCGAAGTTGGCTGTTTTGGCAGATTCCGACCCGACAATTGCTGAAACCCAGTTGCAGCGGTTGAAGTACAGCAATGCGGAGATTAAAAGTGCGATCGAGCTTTTGAAATACTTGCCCAAATTGCAAGCAAAACCTATCGCGGAAATGTCTTTGCGAGAACAGTATTTTTTGTTTCGGGATGTGGGAATAGTATTTCCCGTTTTAACGGTTTTGGCGGTGGCGGCGGGAGTTGCGGTTGAGGAGATTTCACTGTTAATTAATCGCTATCTGGATGCAGATGATATTGTTGCTCATCCCACACAATTAGTTAGCGGCAATGATTTAATGGAATATTTGAATTTGCCGAGAAGTCCGCGCATCGGTCAATTGTTGATGGAGATTCAATTAGCCCGGGTGGAAGGGAGAATTGCGACTCGCGAAGATGCGCTGAAATTGGCG
Organism: Microcoleus sp. LAD1_D3; assembly: GCF_036702135.1. Classification (NCBI taxonomy): domain Bacteria; kingdom Bacillati; phylum Cyanobacteriota; class Cyanophyceae; order Oscillatoriales; family Microcoleaceae; genus Microcoleus; species Microcoleus sp. LAD1_D3. Next base: position 25,624 of record NZ_JAUBSB010000065.1, read on the forward strand.
GCAGAGTTGGTAGATAAATCAGTTGAAGTTTAGATTTTCCACTAATGTTAGAAACGGGCAATATGCCCGTTCCACAAAACAATTAATTGTCTGGTGGGCTGTTGCTCTGAGCAACGCCCTAAAAAGTTAGTATACAATGGTGCAAAATGTGCATATTAAACAACATTCCTTAATTCTTCCGGCAATTCAAACTTGCCATCTGCACCCGGTTCAAACTCAACAACTTTCACCACAGCATCAACATTCAGCGGCCCGTAAATGTGCGGGTAATTCTCACCGGCAGCATATTCATACTTAAGTGCAGCTTGCACTTTGTCTGAGTCAATCCAAAGCAGGAGCAATCCTGTTTGTCCCACAAAAAATTTATTAGCAGATTTAAGAACTTGTGGCAGAGTCGAACAGTGGATAAATCCTTCAGTATCTAGCGTATCTCCGCGATAGGATTGAACTTGTTTTGCTTCTTCCCACTCTTGGCTGCGGGTGATGTGAAAAATAATGCTCATAATTGAAAATTTTTAACGTAAAACAGTATTTTGTTAGATCCCCGACTGCTTAAACAAGTCGGGGATCTGCTTTCCCAGGCTGAGCCTAGAAGATTAAAAGGCTAAACTCCTTACTACAAAACTAGCACGATACGAGTACATCCGATCGCCTGAGAACTCTCATATCTTCCTCATCGAGTTCGACTGGTGTACCGCTGCGAATTAGTTCCACAAAATCCTCATTCGGCACCATAATGCACAAAGTGTACAAACGTCCACTTCCGGTATTCTCAATTACGTGAGTCCCCGTTGGAGGCACTAACAAACTATCTCCCGGTTTAATACTAACTGTTTTGCCGTCGCAGGTTGCTTGCCCTGTTCCTTTGAGTACAAAAAACATTTCTACTGCCAATTGATGGCGGTTGGGAGGAGTTTTGCCTCCCACATCGAAAATCTCCACGCAAACTGTTAATGAAACATTAGCTATTACCGGATCGAAGACGATAGCTAATCTATTAGTATCGCCCGGACTGATGCGAAATGCTTGGTAGTCTTTCGGAGACTTTATAACAGGAATCACGCACTGGTTTGTCATTTTTTTATTGTTAGTTGTCAGTGGTTATGTTTCTGCTGTCATTAGTGAGAATCCAGAGTCATTAGTCCGCCGCTCAACCTCCAAAGTTTATTGATTTCACAGGAGAGTTCGCTATCAGAGCCGGAAGCGAGATATAGGCTTTGCTGTGCGGGAGTCTCGCACTCCTAAAAAACGCTTTTTACACTCCAGAGGGATACTCCCCTGATGACTGCTATTTAATTGCTTCTAACATAGCCTGAGAATCCGACAAAAAGCCAAAACATTGTTTAACGTTATAAAGAGTAGCTTGCCAGCAATACTCGGGAGATGTCGTAGCTGTACAATCTTTGACTAAAATACAGTCGTAACCGAGGAAATTAGCATCTTGCAGCGTAGCCATGACGCACTGATCGGCGTTTACTCCTCCGAAGAAAAGTGTAGTTCTGCCGAGGTTCCGCAAGATACTATCTAAAGGAGTATCCCAAAAGCCGCTCATCCGATATTTATCAACGCAAATATCCTCGGGTTTGGGTTCCAATTCATCGACAACTGCGGCCGCCCAACTCCCTGCCATCAGTACAGGTGCGTTGTTTTTTGGCAGCGGATCTCCCAAACCTACGCCGTCGCCTGTGGGATTGTAAACGTGACGGGAAGCTGCACTAATATTGAGCAAATCGGGGCGGTTCCCCCAGTTAATCCAAATAATTGGTATTGCGTGCGATCGCAATTCGGGCAGCAAATTTTTTAAAGGATTAATTGGAGTTCTGGCGGGCGTTACATCTACCCCAATATGTGCTAGCCAACCGTCGGGATGACAGAAATCGTTTTGCATATCTATCACCAACATTGCTGCTTTTGCTAAGTCCAAACGCAGGGTCTTAGTTTCTGTTTCCAGGGTAACAGGTTGAGGCGCGATCGGCGATCGGGTGATATCGGCAATTTTGGCATCAACTTTCCAAGCATTCGGCGGTACGCCCAAGGTGCGGAGAAAATCAGGATTCATAAGGATTTTGACTCAAAAACGATTTTAATCTTATAACAATTTGATTGTTACTAACTTGTCATATCTTAAATCTTTACTATAATTAAGTATCAGGGGTAACTTTGTGATAATTTTTAGGATGTATTAAGTTTATTACAGTTTGGCGACCGCAAATGTTAGCGCCCTGCAATCCTACAATAAAAATTAATACAAATTTACAAACAGGGTAAATCTATGAGCTTTACAATTCAAAATGCTTTAATTCCGGTTGATAGCGGTTATGAAACCGCAGATGTAAAAGTAGTGGATAATTGCATAAGTGCAATCGCGCCCAATTTAGAGCCTGCGGGAACAGTTATCGATGGCAAAAATAAGCTGCTGCTGCCCGGTTTTGTCAACGCGCACACTCACTCTTCAGAAATGTGGCAACGAGGCATTATTCCCCCTTTGCCGCTGGAGTTGTGGATTGCCGAATTATACGATTTTACCCCTCTCGATCCCGAACAAGTTTATTTGAGCGCCGTGGGAACTGCGGTAGAAACATTGCTGTCGGGCGGTACAAGCGTAGTCGATCATTTAGTTTTGATTCCGGGGCAGGAATTAGAGACAATCGCCGCCGCAGTTCGCGCTTATCAAGAAATCGGTATCCGCGCTTTTATCGGACCGTTAATTCAAGATCAATCCCTGACAGCGGGAATGCCTGCGGGCGATAGCGGACTCGAACACGCAACTTACATTCGCTCGACTAAGGCAACTTTAGAGTTAATGGAAGAAGCCATAAAACAGTTTCACAATCCCGAACAAGGTGTTAATATGTTGTTGGCGCCGACGGGAATTCAACTGTGTTCCGATGGTTTGTTTGAAGGCTGCATCGAATTGAGCGATCGCTACAATATTTGCCGCCACGCCCACCTCTTGGAAACTCCCGCTCAAAAACAGTTAGCTTACGAAAAATACGGCTGTAGCGCTGTCGAACACCTGCAAAAAATTGGTTATTTGAGTCCCCGAACTTCCTTAGCGCACTGCGTTTGGCTGGACGATGCCGACATTGCGATTATGGCAGCAACGGGAGCGACTGTCGTACACAATCCCCTCAGCAACTTGCGCCTGGGAAGCGGGATTGCACCGATTTTCAAATACCGCCAAGCGGGAGTCAACGTATCTTTCGGCTGCGACGGCGCTGCTAGCAATGACTCTCAAGATTTGCTCGAAGCGATTAAAATTGGTTCGATTTTGCACAATATCACGGATTTGGATTACCGCCAATGGATTACACCGCGCCAGTCTGTAGAAATGGCATCCCTGGGAGGAGCAAAAGGCTTGCATCTAGCCGATGAAATGGGTTCGTTGACTGTCGGTAAAAAAGCAGATTTTGTGCTGTATGATTTAACCAGTTTATCATTGCTGCCGCGCACCGATCCGATTGGCTTGCTAATATTGGGACGCCCGACTAATGCGGTAGACAGCGTTTGGGTAAACGGCAAGCAAATTGTCGCAGAAGGTAAGGTGAAAACGATCGATGTTGATGCTTTGAGGCGGGAATTATTCGATCGCAGCGAGTGGACTAGCAAGCGTCAATCGCAAACGGTGAGCGAGATTGAAGCGCACTACCGACAAGTGATGAAACTGCAAGGTTACTCTTAGTAGGGTAAAACTGAGATATTGCATCATTTTCAATAAGCCTTTCAAGGGCGGGCTAGGAGCAACGGCCCACAAGAAAATTAACTCTTGTGGAACAGGCCGGAAAGCCTGTTCTTGAGAAGGGTGCTATTTGGTGAGGTAAAATAGAACTCTCACAATAATATTTTCAAAAAATTAATGATTAAATTGCACAAATGGCAGCGGATACTGGGTTTAATAGTTGTTTTTGCGATCGCCCTTACCTCCTCCGCCATATTATCCCCCCGTCTCTTGGCTCAAGCCCCGCCCACCACCCCAACAACTGAATTGCGGGGCGTCTGGCTGACCAACATTGACAGCGACGTTCTCTTCTCCCGCAACAACATCATTGACGCTGTAAATCGACTGGACAAACTCAATTTTAATACCATCTATCCCACGGTTTGGCAAGGAGGCTATACGCTTTATCCCAGCGCAGCCGCCCAACGAGTATTCGGACAGTTGATCGACCCATCGCCCGGATTGAAAGACCGAGACATCCTCAAAGAAATTATAGCACAATCCCGCCAAAAAGGTATAGCAGTAATTCCCTGGTTTGAGTTTGGTTTCATGGCTCCCGCCGAATCGGAATTAGCCACACTTCACCCAGACTGGCTGGCGCAGCGGCGCGACGGTTCAACTATTTGGAAAGAAGGCAAGCACGAGCGAGTTTGGCTGAATCCCTTTCATCTCGAAGTGCAGCAATTTATCTTAGATTTAATCCTAGAAATTGTTGATAATTATGATATAGATGGCATTCAATTTGACGACCATTTCGGCTTGCCAGTAGAATTTGGCTACGAGCCGTTAACAGTCTCAATGTATCAGGAACAAATCAAAAGTCCTCCCTCCGACGACGCCCGCGAAACCTTCTGGGTGCGCTGGCGCGCTGACAAAATTAACGACTTCGTGGGGCGAGTTTCCCGCGCCATCAAATCCCGCAAAGAAAAATGTATTGTCGGCTTATCTCCGAACCCTTTTCACTTTTCTTTACCCGCCCACTTGCAGGACTGGTTTACCTGGGAAAGACGCGGCTACATCGACGAAATTGTGTTGCAGATTTATCGCAGCGATATCAAGCGTTTTAATGCCGAACTAGAACGGGAAGAAGTTAAACTGGCTAAACTTAACATTCCAACTGCGATCGGCATTTTGACGGGTCTTAAAAATAATTCAGTGCCACTCAAACAAATTCAAGAACAAGTGCAAGAAGTGCGAAAAAGAGATTTCGCTGGCGTCTCGTTCTTTTTCTACGAAAGTTTGTCGAATTGGGCGAGGGAAACCCCCGAACAGCGCAATTATGCGTTGCAAGAATTCTTCCCCACAAAGATGCAGCGCCCGCCATCCGAAGGCAGAATTTGAAACCTACGGTTAAAATGAGAAAAAGCATACAGCGCTTAGGAATTGTCATCTTATTTTTGACCGCTTTCCTAACAATTGGCTATCTCACTCCCAGAAAGTGGGGAAATTACTCGCAAGCAGATTGCACGATCTCTCTATACATTTCCAACCAAGGCATCCACACCGAAATCATTGTTCCAGTTAAAAATGAATATTTTGACTGGAATCAATATTTACCGCTAACAGAAATAGGGCGGGATGCCACTTCTGATTATAAATATTTGTCTTTTGGCTGGGGAGATAGAGCTTTTATGCTGGAAACTTCCACCTCAGCAATCATCAACCCAGTTACAGCTTTCAAGGCGCTATTTCTCCCTACTCCCTCTACCGTACACGTTGAAAGTTATCGGGTTGTCCCCCGAAATCTAGAAACCCAATGTGTGAAAATTAGTGGGGTAAATTATCTGAGGATGGTAAATTTTATTAAAAATTCATTCCTATTAGACGCAGCCGATAGTAAAATTAAAATTAGCTACGGCTATGACAACAGCGACAGTTTTTATGAAGCTAAAGGCAGTTACTCTACTTTGAGAACTTGCAACGACTGGACGGCCGAAGCTTTGCAAAAAGCCGATGTCAATACTCCTTTATGGTCAACGCTTTCTTCGGCGATTATGTTTCATTTAAATAGCGGTTGCAAATGTCACAAATAAATGGTAAGCTGTTACGCATTTAAACCACTAACGAGGCTTGTAGGGTGCGTCAGGAGTGAACACTTACGCTTACAAGGGAAACACTTCTATACTGACGCACCATACTATCGTCTTTTAAATCAATACTCCGGACAGTTTTTAAAGAGGGATGCGACGCCTACGGCAAGCAACGCTTACGCAATAAATCACAGAAGC
>NZ_JAUBSB010000066.1:0-31322 GCF_036702135.1 Microcoleus sp. LAD1_D3
TTACCTTCGCCTGCATCGAGGATGTCATCGCCGTTTTCGCCAAACAAATAGTCATCGCCAGCTTGGGCTGATAAAGTATCATCGTCTTGACCACCCCAGAGGTAATCGTTGCCTGCGCCAGCATTGAGAAAGTCTTTGCCACTATCGCCGTAGAGGGAATCGTTACCTTCGCCTGCATCGAGGATGTCATCGCCGTTTTCGCCAAACAAATAGTCATCGCCAGCTTGGGCTGATAAAGTGTCATCGTCTTGACCACCCCAGAGATAGTCATTGCCAATTCCGGCATCGAGAATGTCTTTGCCGTCGCCACCGTAGAGGGAATCGTTGCCTTCTGCTGCATCGAGGGTGTCGTCGCCCGCTTCGCCAAACAGGTTGTCGTCGCCTTCTTTGCCTAGGAGGATGTCGGCATCCTCGCCGCCGTAAAGTTGGTCGTTGCCGAGGCCGGCATTTAGGGTGTCTTTGCCGGTACCGCCGTAGAGATAGTCGTTGCCAGTTCCGGCGTCTAGGGTGTCGTCGCCTGCATCGCCTGCGAGAGTGTCGTTGCCAGCTTCGCCGATGAGGGTGTCTTTTTCGTCGCCGCCGGAGAGTTGGTCGTCGCCGGTGCCACCGTAGATTAGGTCGGTGTCTCCTTCTCCGTAGAGTTTGTCGTTTTCGCCTTCGCCGTAGATGGTGTCTTGGTCTTCGCCGCCGTACACAAAGTCGTCGCCAGCGCCACCGTAGAGTAAGTCTTTGCCTGTTTCGCCAAAAATTGTGTCGTTGCCGTAGCCAGCGTCTCCTGCAACGGTGTCGTCATCGCTACCGGCGTAGATTAAGTCGTCGGCATCGCCACCTCGGATGTAGTCTTGACCGGCTTCACCGTATAGGGTGTCTCGGTCTTGGTTGCCGTAGATGCTGTCGCCGCCTTCGCCGCCGTAGATTAGGTCGTTGCCGAATTCGCCGTAGAGTTTGTCGTGGCCACCGAGTCCGTAAATGCGATCGTCCCCAGCATCGCCAGTGATAACGTTAACCGTATCGTCGCCGGTAATATTATCGTCATGCCGAGAACCGGCGACGTTTTCAATGTCGGCAATTTTGTCTTGATTTCCCCAACCGTCCGTAGCATCGCCTGTTTGTAAATTCACAGTAACCCCGTTCGGGTCGCGGCGGTAGCTGAGAATGTCGATGCCTTCTCCGCCGTAAAATGAGTCATTGCCGGCATTGCCAATTAATAAATCGTTGCCTTCTAATGCCCAAATTCGGTTATCTTTTTCGTTGCCAACTAGGATGTCTTCAAAGCGAGTACCGATGATGTCTTCTAAGTTTCTCAAAGCATCGGTAGTGCCAAAACCGTCTTTACCAGTACCAGCCGCAATTTCAAAGTCCCGTTCGAGTTCGGTGTAATATTCGCTGGGATTAACTGCGGTGACGAATTCTTTGAAACGTTGGTTGGTGTTGTTGTCGTAGTCGCTATTTTCGTCAATATTAACGATAACACCACTGGGAGAATTGATGTAATTAACGAGATCGACTCCTTCTCCCCCATCAATTAAATCATCGCCGATTTCTCCGATTAACGAGTCATTGCCAGTACCGCCAAATAATTCGTCATTGCCAGCGTTGCCGTTGAGAGTGTCATCGCCGGCTTGGCCTAAAAGTACGTCGTCATCGAAGCCGCCAAACAGGGTATCTTTGCCGTCGCCGCCATCAATGTAATCTTGACCTTGACTGCCGAAAAGATTGTCTTCGCCAGCTTGTCCGTAAATATCATCGTCGTCGGCCCCGCCATCAATGATGTCTTGGCCGTCGCCACCTTCCAGCCAGTCATTATTTTCGTTGCCTTGGATGATGTCGTTGCCGCCTTGTCCGTAAATTCTGTCATCTCCGGTATTGCCGAACAGCAAATCTTGGCCGTTACCGCCATCGATGAAGTCGTCGTCGGCGTTGCCTTCTACGGTGTCGCTGCCGTCTTGTCCGTAGAGGATGTCGTTGCCTTCGTTGCCTTGGATGAAGTCGCGGCCGCTGCCACCTTCGGCGTAGTCTTCGCCTTCGTTGCCTTGGATGATGTCGTTGTCTGCGCGGCCGTAGAGTTTGTCATCGCCGGTGCCTCCCATGAGGATATCGTTGTCGCTACCACCATCTAGGATGTCGTCGCCCTCTTCACCAAAAAGTTGGTCGTTGCCAGCTTCGCCGTAGAGTAAGTCGGCATTTAATCCACCATAAAGTTGGTCTTGGTCGTCGCCACCATATAAAGTGTCGTTTCCGGCTTCTCCTTTTAACACATCATCGCCTTGTTCGCCGCGCAGTTCATCTTCGCCATCGCCACCGTAGAGGAAGTCATTTTCGCTACCGCCGTAGAGGGTGTCGTTGCCAATTTCTCCTCGAAGTTCATCAGAACCTTGTTCGCCGCGCAATTCATCTTCGCCATCGCCACCGTAGAGGAAGTCATTTTCGCTACCGCCGTAGATAGTGTCGTTGCCGTTTTCTCCTCTTAAATCGTCGCTGCCTTCTTCACCTCGGAGGTAGTCATTATCATCGCCTCCGTAAGCTGTGTCATTACCCGTGCCACCGTAGAATGTATCGTCTCCTTTTTGTGCCCAAAAAAGGTCGTTTCCGGCTTGACCGTAGAAGATATCGCTGTACTCACCGCCAGTCATTGTGTCATTGAAATTTGAGCCACTGATTATTTCGATATATCCAAGAACATCTTCTGTTCCAAAGCCATCGTGAACTTTGTAAACATCGGAACCAGCAACTTTATCAGCCCAAACATTGATTCCGCTTTGACTGGAAGAGTAATCAGAAGTATCAGTTCCTTCGCCACCATCCAAAAAGTCGTAACCAGAAGCACCTATTAGTCGGTCATTTCCATCTTTAGCGCGAATAACATCATTACCTTCGTTACCGCGAAATGTTTCGGAAATTTCGTTCCCCTCTACCCAGTCACCATAGATAGAGCCATCCGTACCAGATGATGAAAGTGGAGAGAAGTAATAACCTTTAGGATTGAAAGTGTTAAAAGAATTTATTAAATCTTTTCTGACATCTTCTCTTTCTAAATATTTTCCAAGGTTGTGATCTTCTCCCAAAGCCGTTACTCCACCTACGGACATTATCACCCTTTGTTTTTTAAGAAAATGCTCGAGTTTACCTTGATTAGATTGTGTTCCTCCTAACCGAAGATTAGTAACGGGATCGTCACCATTTTTGTACAGTTCTGAAATCTTAAACCCAGTTGAAGCAGGAGATATATAGTCTGTGGGTGAACCAACTGAAATGACCTTAATTCGATTTTTATCCGAGCTACTGAGTCCTGACCTTAAAGCATCTTCAACAAAGTAATTACCTTGAGAATGAGCTACTATAATTAGCGAATGTTCTGGAGTGGAAAGAAAATTAGTCGCATCTCCTACCCACCCCTGACCAATATTTACGCTATTGCTGGCTTTTGAAGGAGCATCGGACATAAATTGAGCGAAAGATTCCAGCAAATCATTAGGTACAGAAGACGAATTAACTGTGTACTGAGGTGGAAAAATGGTCTCATTCTCTAGTGCCTGGTAAAACTTCCCCCAATCCCCATATTTATTAACAAATCTAGCTACTTCACTGGCTTCAGAGTCAGTAATTACACTCATCATATCAGGAGAAGAATTTGCAAGAGCTGTCAAAATTTTAGCATTGATATTGTCCAGCCACTCTTGACTACCAAAATTGACTTCAGCATTCCACTTGTCAAGAGCTGGCTGAAATAGAATAGGCGATATTTTCTCATGAAAACTGCTATAGGTGGTTACAAGTGATTCTAATAGTCCTAGGTTTCCTGGTAGAAAAGGAGATGAAGATGTTGGATTATAAACAGGTTTGAACTCTCTTAAGTCAGGTTTGAACTCTATTGAGTTTGGATGATTTGTGAGAGTCAGTTTATCATTAGCATCTTTGCCGTCAGCAAAACCAGATTCAGAAGTCAAAATTCCGTTGATGAATACAACACGAGTTTTGTTGCGTTCATTAATAATCCCCTGATAAGCTGAGTCGAAGTCAAAATTAGGAGTAGTAGCCATGATAATTGTCCTCGCGTGGTAGATACAAACTGTTCTGAAAATTGACAAAGCGACTCTATCGACAAGCCCGATCGCACTTCTGCACTCTCTAGCTGTCGTATATCCGTCATTTACCCAAACTGAAGCCTCGCGAAATGCAATCGCACTTCAACTCTGTTGTCGCAATTACCAGTTCAAATCAACTTAATAAATGCAACCGTGGAAATAGATTAAACCAACATCGGAAGAAGCCCTTTCCAATATCCGTTGGGATGTTGGTTCGGATTTCGATCGGGAAGTTACGGGCGATCGCACTTTTGGATAACTCTCAAAAAGTGCGATGAACTTCGTAATTTCCCTTCTGTTTATTTATCAGGGTGAGCTCGGTAGTTTTATGCAAAACTCTCAAGTTTTTTTTTTCGAGTTTTGCAAAGACTGCGTGGAAGTACGGAACGACGAGTGTTTTCGGGATTTAAGGGCGATCGCCCCTAAAGCCTTTTTGTTCTTCCTATTTACTTATCAGGGTGAGCTCGGTAGTTTTATGCAAAACTCTCAAGTTTTTTTTTTCGAGTTTGGTAAACACTGGGTGAAAGTACGGAACAACGGTTGTTTTGCGGATTTAAGGGCGATCGATATTACGCACTGGTGGTCAGAAACCGGGTTTTTCGCAGAATACTTCGTTACAAACCTGTATAAATCGCAAAAACCCGGTTTATGCAGGTTTTGATGCGTCTTAACAAAAATTCACATCTAATTGAACGACCCAATCCACCGCACAGCAAGACTTTCAACCCTCCGATCAAAAAAACTTTCAGAATTTCGCATAAATTCCTCCAACTTACCCTGATAAGTAAATGTAGGAACAAAGTTGCGGCCGCACTGAACTATGAATGATGAGTACATCCCCTCCGAGGGGGAAGACCGCCCATCCGAGAACCAAACCGATGCTGTTGAGGGTGAGGGAGAATCGAATTTATCCCACAGACAACTTCTATATCAAGAGCTCGATCGGCTTGTCACCCAAATTTGCCAGCATCCTCCCGGTTTGAAGCGCAGCCGTTTGTTGAACCAGCTTGTGACTAAGATGAAAAACTCCGGCCTGATCAGGAAGGAAAATGTACCTTACTATGAAGATGCTTTGCAAGAACAGTGGGAGTTTTTCTCTAGCAATTTGTGCGAATCCCGCACGGGAACTCAGTACGATCACACTCGCGGCAACGTCATTACTTGGTTCAAGTATTATTTCAAGCGACGGCTGCAAAATTGGGCTTCGAGGGTAGATAGAGAAAATAACAGGAGAGACGATCGAGAACAAATTTCAGAAGACGGAACGCCGATCGATCGAATGGAAAATTTGCCCGATCGCGATAGAACTCACATTCTCGAAACAGCTCAGCTTTTTACAGAACTTCAAGCCTGGATTGATACCGATCCAGATCAGGTGTTGAGTAAACACGTTAGAGGGCGACCAGATATAACTTGTCAAGTTATATTAAAAGGTTTATCAGCGGGCAAAAGTTTCACCGTATTAGCAGCAGAACTTTCCTGCTCGTATCCTACCCTGTATGCCTTTCACCGAGTTCAATGTCGCCCTCACTTGCAAAGATTTCGCGAAAATTACGAATTTTAATCATCAAAGGAGTTAACAATGGCACAGAGTAACAGCATCGGAAACCAATCCTTGCCAATGCCTATTACCCAAAAGGCAATTGGTTCAGCACGGCAATTTGCTTCCGAACAGCGCCACCCCCACAAAAAAGAACAAGTTTATCTCAACACTTTGGCTGTGTTGGCCGTCCGCGATTACTTGATCCTTTTAGGTATTGAAACAGATTTAACTAACTGCGATAGCTGGAATCCAGTTGTTCGCTTGTTGGAAAATGTGGCTGATTTATATATCAAAAATCTAGGAAAAATCGAATGCCGTCCGCTGATAAATTTGCCGAAACCTGGAAAAAATAATCGCATCACTTCGCCGCAAAACCTATCGCATACTTGTCACGTTCCCCCCGAAGCAAGGGAGGAGCGCATCGGTTATCTGGTAGTAGAAATTGAGGAGGATGAAAAGGAAGCAAAATTGCTGGGATTTTCCCCAACTGCGGGGACGGGCGAATTAGTATTGAGTGAGTTGCATTCCCTGGATGACTTCTTGCTCCACCTCGAACATATATCTGAATCTCAAGTCAATCTGCGTCAGTGGCTGGAGAATGTATTTACATCAGATTGGGAGTCAGTTGAATCAATCTTTAATCCGCAGCCGGAGACTTCTCCTACTGAAATTGAAAACCCAGTGAAATCTAATTTAGGCAATTGGTTTAAGAATGCTGCCGAAACAGGTTGGCAGAAATTTGAGCAAGGTAAACAAAATTTAGACGACCTACTTTTTCCTGACGAAAACCCTAATTTTGCCTTCCGAGGAGGTGGAAATTCGAGAGCCGAATCTGCCTTGCAGGGCAGTCAAAGCAGTATCAATAGGTTTCCCGAAGCTGATGTCACGCGGGCAAAGTTGATTGACTTGGGAATGCGTTTGGGAAGGACGAGTGTTGCTTTGTTGGTTGCTATTGCTGAAGAGGACGATCGCACTCTGAGAGTTCACGTCCAACTGCATCCGGCGATCGGAGAAACTTACCTGCCAACAAATATTAAACTTTCCTTAATATCCGACATAGGAGAAAATCTACACGAGGTAGAATCAACGGTTCAGAACTTGTGCATTTTGCTGAACGATTTTCACGTAGAGCCAGACGAGAGCTTTAGTATTCGAGTAGCTTTAGATGATTTAAGCATAACAGAAACTTTTGTGGTATGATACTTTGATTCACTGCAATAGCATAGAATTTATGAGCTGGACTGTCATCTTGGCTTTGGGGTCTGGGGATTTAAAAAATGGTTTTTCTCATGTGACAGCAGAGTTGAAAAAACAAGGGAAAACTGTCGCTCAAAGTTTGGCAAACTTACCACCAGCACCTGAAGTTGAGGAGTTGCACAGAAGGTGGAACAATAGTTGTGCTGCATCCCAATATAACAGAAGCAGTGCTCGGATCAAAATCAAGTCCGCAGGCACAACAAATATTTCTGAAGACAAACCTTATGCTATATATCAAGGTTTGAAGCAAGAGATGAACAAGTGGCTGGGTGCTGACGAGTTTTACAGAAAAATTGAGGTAAAACTCAGAACAGAAATTAGCAATTCATCAGAATGCGTTGAAATATTTCTAGAGTGCGATAACTCTCTGATTTGGCAGTTGCCTTGGGATGTGTGGCAATTTCGCCAAGACTACCGCAACTCTGAAATCATCGGCAGTTCCCCAGAATACGGAAAAGTTCCCCTACAGGCAACTACAGCGGGAATGCCTCTACCTTCGCGAGGCAGAATTTTAGGTGTTGTAGGCAATAGCAAGGGAATTGATGTTGGAAAAGATACAAAAGAGCTTGAAAAATATTTGGGCGATCGCTGCGACATAAAGTTTCTTGAAGAACCGACACCTCAACAGTTTCGCGACCATTTGTTTGATGAAAAAGGCTGGCAAGTTTTATTTTATGCCGGACACAGCGACAGCGATACGAATGCTGCTAACGGACTGCTATATATTAATCAAGAACTTCAAGATAATACTGTTACTTTAGAGGATTTAAAAGAAGGTCTGAAAACAGCTATTTTTCAAGGGTTGCAGTTACTAATTTTCAATTCCTGTTCGAGCCTGGGAATAGCAGCAGATTTGGTTACTGAGGGTATTTCTTTACCGTCAGTAATTGTGATGCGGGCGCCTATCCCGGATTTTATTGCTCAGGAATTTGTGAAGTCTTTGTTTAGATATTTGGCGCTGAAAGAACCTTTGTTTTTGGCTGTGCGAAAAGCTAAGGATGATTTGCTGCGTCACGAACATCAATTTCCGGGCGCGAGTGGCATACCAATGCTTTGCCAACATCCAACATTTGAGGGATTAAAATTACTAGAATTGGGGTGCGATCGCCCTGTTCCCGCAGATGATGTGGCGGGCGATCGCCAAAATAACCAATCGTTAATTGTTCCAATTGATTGGATGCAGCGGGCGGCCAAAACTTTAGGTATTACGGCTATCAGTTATATGTTAATGGGCCCGATACTTGGCCGCGTTGTCAATGAAATGGGAAAGACCAGTCACCGTCAGGGTCAACTATTAATCGCTGAAAGATGCTACCAATTAGCAAGTTTACTAAATTTAAATTATGCCACCCCTCATTATAACTTAGCTGTGTTGTATGAGGACTTGAATGAAAAAGAGCACGCGCAAAAATTAATGAAGGATGCAGCGCGGCGGGGTTCTGGTGAGGCGAATTCTCAATTATCTCGATCGCTGATTCTCAACAATCAACCTCAAGAAGCTTTAAAATTTATTGCTCGCTGTTTAGAACATACTGAATATGACGGAGTAAAAGCCGCTTGTTTTAAAAATCGCGGTTGGGCGCGGTTTAAACAAAAGCAATATGACGCTGCTGAAGCAGATTTAAGAATAGCAATAGGATTCAGAGGCGATAGCCCTGAAGCTCAATGCCTTTTAGCACAGGTTCTCGAAATTAAAGGTAAGCCGCAAGCAGCCTTAGAAGCCTGGAATCAGGCGCTTAAATATTCTGATTACCGCGTACCGAAACAAGATGAATGTATGCGAGTTGCCCAGCAACGTTTACAAGCAAAAGGAAATATCAAGTGAAAATCAGGATTGCCACTTTTATAGCTTTAAGCTCGATCGCAACTACGGCACTAGCAGCCAGTAACAGAATATCCAACGGACTGATTATCCATAGTAGCGGGGAAGTTGCGATCGAGCGCCAAAACGGCCGAATTGTCCGCCCTACCAGCGGTACGCTGATTTATCCGGGAGACAAATTGCGAACAGCACAAAACGCACAAGTGACGATCCAATGTGCAGATTTGGGAATTAAGTCGATCGCATCGGGTGAAAATCAATTGAATAGCTGTTTGTTAGCCAAACAAGAGTCGAAATCTGATTGCAGCACCGACTTGATTAAATGTCCCGATCGCGGCGACGATAAAATTGCTTGGAATAGCGCGCCAATTCCTTATATTATCAGTCCGCGGCGCACGAAATTGCTCAACAGCAAGCCTATTTTGCGGTGGAATCCGGTTGCTGGTGCCACTAGCTATAAGTTGAGCCTCCGCGAAAATGGAGCCAAATTAAACTGGGAAATGACTGTTAGCGGTACTGAGGCTGTTTATCCGGGGGAACCAGCGCTGAAACCGGGTGTTAGGTACCGATTGATTGTCGAGGCGAATACGGGTGCTTCTTCTGAAAGTGCTGTGGGAGAAGGAGATACAGAGTTTGGGTTGCTGGATGAGAAGCAGGTTCAGGCCGTTAAGGATGCGGTTGGGGCGATCGACAAACAAGTACCTAACGAAAACGCTAAAAAATTAGCAATTTATAGCGTTTATCTTAACACAAACTTGATTGCCGAAGCAAGAGAAATTTTAGAAGATTTACAAGAAACAGGAGTGGAAACACCGCCCATTTATCGCACGTTGGGCGATCTGTATCTGGAAAAGCTACAACTGGTTCCCCAGGCTGAAGTCTACTATTCCAAGGTGATTAATACGGCGAAACCAGACGATATTGAGGAGTTGACAGCCGCTCGATACGGATTGGGGCAAGTTCATTCAGCCATGAGAAATAATCTGGAAGCTATGAAATATTTGCGAATGGCAAAAGATGGATATACAACTTTGGGAGATTTGCCAATGGTGGAAAAGGTAGAGAAGCAATTGCGGGATTTGCAAAGGAGGGAAGAGAGGAAATAGTAACGGGCTGTGACGTTAATTCCGGCAGGGGTTGTGACGTTAATTCCGGCAGGGAATGAATTCCCTGCCTCAAAGCTTAAGTCCACTAAAGTGGACTGATATCATAGTCCTGGACACACTGCAACGTAATTCTGTCATTCTGAGTGAAACAAAGAATCTCAGACCTTTGCCACACCGTTACCATGCGTCCAATACTGTATCAAACTTTTTTTTCTACAGTCCTCTTCAGAGGACTTTCGCTATTAGCCAGGGAATTCATTCCCTGGCGGACTTTGGGACTATCAGAGGGCGCTAATGGACTTTCGCAATTATCAGAGTGTACGAGATATCATCTACTAACAAAAACCATGAAATCAACACACAAAAAACCCCGCTTTTTCCTAACCTTTCTCTCCTTCACCACCTTAACAATGTGGGACATAGGACTTTTCCCCGCATCCCAAACAGCCACAGCCCAAATTACCCCCGCAACCGACGGCACGAATACTCAAATTACTCCCAGCGGCAACCAATTAAACATTAACGGCGGCCAACAATCCAGCGACGGTGCAAATCTCTTTCACAGTTTCCAAGAATTTGGTTTAACTCAAGGGCAAACTGCCAATTTTATATCAAATCCTAATATCCGCAATATTTTAGGGCGAGTTGTCGGCGGCGATGCTTCGCTGATTAACGGATTAATTCAAATAACGGGCGGCAATTCCAATTTATTTTTAATGAATCCGGCGGGGATTGTTTTCGGCACAAATGCCAGTTTGAACGTGCCTGCTGCTTTCACTGCGACTACTGCGACGGGCATCGGTTTTGGCAATAACTGGTTTAGTGCGGCTGGTACTAATAATTATACTCAATTAGTCGGAAATCCTAATAGTTTTGCTTTTACAAATACACAGCCGGGAGGAATTGTCAATTTAGGCAATTTGGCTGTGGGACAAGGGCAAAATTTAACTTTATTGGGCGGCACGGTTTTGAGTACGGGACAACTTTCTGCACCGGGAGGAAATATTATTGTTGCAGCGGTTCCGGGCGAGAGCTTAGTCAGAATTAGTCAACCGGGAAATCTGTTGAGTTTGGAGATTCAACCGCAATCTGTCGCGGGTAGTTTGCCTCAAAATTGGGTGTTGCCAGTTGCATCTTTGCCGCAGTTGTTGGCGGGCGGCGGGGGAAGTGCAACGGGGGTGACAGTAAATAATGATGGAACTTTACAGTTGACTGGTACGGGGGCAATAGTGCCAACTGAGCCAGGAACTGCAATTGTTGCTGGTAATATTGATGTCTCTGGGGATAAGGGAGGGAGTATACATGTGTTGGGTTCGCGCGTGGGTTTAATCAATGCGAATATCAACGCTTCCGGGATAAATGGCGGTGGGAATGTACGACTTGGCGGTGATTACAAAGGTCAAGGTACTGTGCCAAATGCGCTGCGGACATTTGTGAGTAATGATTCCACAATTAATGCTGATGGTATTATAAATGGTGATGGCGGTCGCGTCATTGTTTGGGCGGATGAAGTGACAGGTTTTTTGGGTAATATTAGTTCTCGCGGCGGCCGTAATTCTGGCAACGGCGGCTTTGTTGAGGTATCTGGCAAGGAAACTTTAATATTTCGAGGTAATGTAAATACTTCGGCATCGAATGGCAGTTTTGGCACTTTGTTGCTTGATCCAGCCACTTTGACTATTGTAGATGAAGTAGCAGGGAATGGAACTCAGGACATTCCCAGCTTACAGCCGGACAGCCAAATTTTAGCTGGTGATGCTAACATTGGTGCTAATACTGTTACTTGGGGACAAATTAGCGCCCAAGGTGCTAATGCCAATGTTGTTTTAGAAGCAACAGGAAATATCACTATTAACAATATCACTGGGGTGGTATCTGGCAAAGCGGATTTAGTTGCTTTACCTTTGACTTCTGGTAGTCTGAGAATCTCTTCAACGGCAGGCGGAATCACATTTGTAGATACCAATGATACTATTCAGACACAAGGAGGAGCAATTACGTTACAAGCGTTGGGTGGAAACCTCACAGTCGGCAAATTATCTACAACAGGCTTCTCGGTACCGACAATTTCATCATTGGGAGGCAATGTTACCCTTGAAGCAACTGGTGATATCTCAACCAATTCCATACTTGCTAATAGTAAACCTGTCAGTATTACTAGCGGTGGCAACGTTAATATATCTGGGTTTTTATTAACTGGCTCCTCTGGGACCATTGGCGGTAATATCGCGATTAATGCGACTGGTAATATTACCACTGATGACATAAGCTCTGATGGAGGGAACTCATTTACCGAAATTAATGGGAGTGCAGGAAATATTACGATCGCCAGTCAAAACGGTACTATTAATACTGGGTTAATCCAATCTAGAGGGTATGGTGGTAACGGCGGAGACATTCGGCTCCAGGCTGCTGGTAACATCAGGACGGGCGGGATGGAGGCTAATTCTAGTTCTGGGAATGCAAGTGGGGGAAATGGTGGGAATATTACGCTTACCAGTCAAGCAGGCTCTATTGATACGGGTGGGAGTTATGTTGTATCTATCGGCATAAATAATGCCGGGAATATTACTCTCACTGCTGCTCAAAATATTATTACTAATGGTTCTTTAGTAGCGACAGATGTAGATTCCAGTATTAGCACAGGAGGAAGAATTCAATTTACGACTAACACAGGTACGATCGATACTAGGGGTTCAGAAATTAGGTCGGTGAATACTAAGGGTAGTAATTCTGGCAACATCATTTTTCGCGGCGCTCAAAATATTCTGACAGGTGATGTAATTACTCGCGTAGATAATGGTAATGGACGAGCTGGAGACATTATCTTCACTAGCCAAAATGGTACGATCGACACCACAGCAGGCGGATTAAATTCTGTTGCTTTCGTTGGTGGGAATGGTTCGGCTGGCAATATTCAACTTGAGGCAGCTAAAGACATTTTAACTGGCAACGTAATAGTTGTTTCAAAAACAGCAATTCCCCTGGGTGGAAATATTAACTTCCTTAGCACTACGGGGAATATTCAAACCACCACAGGAGCTTTACAGGCTGGCAATCTTACTGGTTTTGGGGGTAATATAACGCTCAATGCACCAGCAGGCAATATTACTACTGGGGTTGTCACAACTAAATCTGTTGGCAATGGTGGGAATATTAATGTTACTTCTGGTAGAGCCATCAATACTATTGCCAACGAAGTTCTCTCGGAAAGTTTGAATGGAAATGGGGGAATAATTACATTTCAAGCTGGTGGCAATATTACCACCAGTAATGTTAATGCACAGGGTCAATTAAACGGTGGAGATATTATTCTCCAGAGTGGAGGCGCTGTTAATACCACTGCTGGAATTCTCAACTCTCTTGGCGGTAATAGCGGCGGCAGTATCACTGTTAAAGCGGCCAGCGATATTAGTACATCGGATATCGCTATCATTGTAAGTGGTTTTAATGCAAACAGCGGTAGCATTAGCGTCACTAGCAGCAGCGGGAATATTGATACTAGCAAAGGTGCATTAATCGCTCCTTCTGCTAATGGTAATGGCGGGAATATTACTCTCGCAAGCCCTGCTGGTAGCATAGCCACAAGCAAGGTGAATGCTAGTGCTACTGGCAGCGGTAATGGTGGCACACTGACTTTTACTGCCAACAATAACATAACTATTAATAATGGAAATATCGCTACTAAAAATAACGATATTAACTTCAATGGTGCGATTTCTCTGACAGGGGATGTCTTAGTAAGCGTTAAAGGGACTGGTGACATTAATTTTAATTCTACAATTGACGGGCCCTACAATCTCACTGTGAAGCCAGAGGCGGGAATTGTTCAGTTTAACGGTGCAGTTGGCAATATCACTCCGCTCAACAGCGTCACTATTCAAGACGATATCCCCAAGACTCCTGCTGCTCTAAATATCAGGGCAACAAATAATATTACTGCCCAAAACATCACTTCAGCGGCAGGAATTACACTCACAAGCGATAAAGGAGAAATTCAAACAGGTAATCTGAATTCAAGTTCGGCTAATAATGGCGGCAATGTCACTTTGAATGCTGGTGGCAATATTACCCTGAATCAAATTAATGCTCAGAGCACTGGTAATGATAAAGGTGGAAATGTCTATGTTTGGACTGAAAAGTTTTTTCGGGCTGTCAACTCTTTTTTAGATAGAAATGGCGTTACTGCTAGCATTTCTACTGCGGGAGGTGCTGGCGATATCGGCGGTACAATTCTGATCCGTCACGGCGGTAATGGACTGACACCTTTTATTGTTGGTAATTCCGCAATTAATGGAACTACTGCTGCTATTAGCAGGGGAAATGCGACAGCGGAGTCAATGATTTCTTCTACTCCTACTAATAGTTATCTTTATACACACAAACAGGATGTCGATCGGATTGGAATTATATCTGTTCCAGATCCCAAGCCATCGCCCGCACCGACTCCCGCGCCGACAGCTACTCCAGAGCCCGCACCGACTCCAGCGCCTGCACCGACTCCAGCGCCGACAGCTACTCCCGCGCCTGCACCGACTCCAGCGCCGACAGCTACTCCCGCGCCTGCACCGACTTCAGATCCCGCCCTGACTCCAGCGCCCGCACCGACTCCAGCCCCCGCACCAACTCCAGCGCCCACATCAACTCCAGCGCCCGCACCTGTAACAATTGCGACTCCAGCGCCCGCACCAACTCCATCGCCCGCCGCAACTCCAGCGCCCGCACCTGTAATAATTGCGACTCCAGCGCCCGCACCAACTCCATCGCCCGCAGCGACTCCAGCCCCCGCACCTGTAGTAATTGCGACGCCAGCGCCGACAGTGACTGTATCGCCGACACCTGGAACAAGTGCGACACCAGCGCCGACAGTGGCTCTATCGCCGACACCTGGAACAAGTGCGACGCCCGCACCTACTGTTACTCCAGCGTCCGATCCTGCACCAAGTGCGATCACAGTGATCCTACCAACTCCGCCTGTAACAAGTGCGACGCCCGCACCGACATCTACTCCAGCGCCCGCGCCTGCAAGTAGCGCTATCGGTACAATCCCGATCGTCCCCCTCTCCAACCCATCAACTGTACGCACACCCTCGCCGCAACTCCCACTGCGTTTACCCCTCGCACCTTCGGCAACACCGGAAAGCTTGATCGCACCTTCCCCAATTCCCGAAAGCTTGATCGCACCTTTCCCAATTCCCCAAATATTTATCGCACCTGCCCCAATTCCCGAAACTTCGATCGCACCTTCGGCAACACCCGATCCGATACCTGGTTTTCCCATCGACTTTCAACTACCTGAATTGCCCGGTTTATTCCTACTGCCACCGCGCGCGCGCCCCACGCAGCCCTCAACACCCACAACCCCAAACGCTGCTGCCCGCCTAGCTTCGAGGCCTACCCTTCCCTCTGTTTCCCAAATCACCTCCTCCCTCGGCGCTCAACCTGCGATCGCCCCCCAACCTTCAAACGCGCCAAATCCCGCGCCCACAGCCCCTCTTGCCTCCGTAACCCAGCCGTTAGCTCCAATTCAGCCAGCACCTGCAAGTGCGATCGTACCCGCGCCTGCAAGCTCGATCGTACCCGTGCCTGCAAGTGCGATCGTACCCGCGCCCGCTGTCAGCCAAAGCCAAAATCCCCAACAGGAGTTAGCTTTTTTAATTGGCGATTTATTGGGTGCTCAAACCTCGATCGGCCAAAATGCTGAAACGGGAAATACTGAATTAGATTGGAAGCGTAACAACGAAACAATTATCTCGCTAGAACTTCCTTACACCCCGTCAGTTAATACGATTGCCGGAGCCGAAGCAAATAACCTGATTTCCACACAGCCATCTACTGACAATTTAACTGTTTCAGTCGCAGAAACTCCGCCGGAAATAATTGTGCAAACTCCTAGTTTACCGATTGCTAATTCTGAACCATTTGATTTCAATCTTTCTAATGTTTGGGAGAGAATGGCTGCAATAAATACAGCGCCAGTTCAAGATTCACCGACTATTACTCCAGCGCCCGCACCAATTCCAGCGCCCGCACCAATTCCAGCGCCCGCACCAATTCCAGCCCCCGCCCCAACTCCAGCGCCCGCACCAACTCCCACTCCCCCTCCGATCCGAGAAAATCCCGCACCCGCAGATATCCCAAATCTCTTTCCCTCACAAATTAGCCGATCGCTCGTCGAACAAACTCTCGATCAAGGCAATGCTAATGATGCTGTTGCTCTAATTGACCAACTCTTTGAACAAGACTACGAAAATTATTATGGGGAAAATTTCACGGATAAAAAAATTAACGTTCAATATCTAAGAGAAACTCTGAAAACAATTAAGGAGGAAACCGGGAAGCAAGCTGTAATTGTTTACGCGATCGTCCGTCTCGAAGAATTATCCCTAGTGTTAGTAGTTCCAGAGGGTCCTCCGATTCTCCGAAATATTCCTGTCACTAGCGCAGTTTTGCTGGAAAAAGTGGCAGAATTTCATCGATATTTGGGCAAATCAAATTATTCGGAAAGTGAAGAATATTTACCAATAGCTCAGCAACTTTACCAGTGGCTAATTGCGCCGATGAGTTCAAATTTAGAAGCATTAAATATAGATACGCTAGTGTTTTCCTTTGATGCTGGTTTGCGCCAACTGCCACTATCCGCTTTGCACGACGGCAAGCAATTTCTAGTAGAAAAATACAGTGTAGGAACACTTCCTAGTGTCAGCTTGACTAACACAAAGTATCAAAGTTTGAAAAACGCTCAAGTTTTAGCGATGGGTGCTTCAGAGTTTCCACACACGGATAAAAAGCGTTTGCCTGCGGTGCCGATCGAATTATCTGCGATCGCCGGGAGGAGAACAGAAACGCCAACTCAAGCAGCATTTCCCTTGTGGCAAGGCAGCTCTTTTCTCAATCAAGAATTTACCCTGCAAAACCTGAGAAAACAGCGAGAACAACAGGCATTTGGAATCGTTCACTTAGCTACTCACGCCAGTTTTCCTCAAGGCGAAAATGGAAGAAAAGAAGCTGAGATTGATTTGTGGGACAGCTCTTTGGCACTGGATGAATTTAGGTTGGCGAAGTGGTACGATCGCAGACAAGTCGAGTTATTAGTGCTGAGTGCGTGCGAAACTGCCATCGGCGACAATATAGCAGCAGAAATGGGATTTGCTGGACTGGCAGTCCGCAGCGGTGTAAAATCAGCGCTAGCGAGTTTGTGGAAAGTTAAGGATATCGCCACTTTGGGGTTGATGACCGAGTTTTATGGCAATTTGCGATCGGCCCCAATTAAAGCTGAAGCGCTCAGAAAAGCTCAACTGGCAATGATCCACAAACAAATTTTAATTAAAAACGGTCAATTGCGGGGAACTCAAGGCGCGATCGACATTAATCAAGCCACACAAGCAGCAAATGCAGATTTCTCTCACCCGAAGTTTTGGGCCGGATTCACAATAATTGGCAGTCCTTGGTAAGTTAATTGGATATTTAATATTTACGAGTGGTAAGGTGTAAGGCTAGACGCACCCTACATTGACTGGCGGCTTTTTGGAAAAAGTAAATGTATCCCTGACGACTATCTTTTTATGTCATAAATTTGCTATGAATAGCAAAACTAAACACTAGCGGGGCAAAACCTGTGGCCAAGTTTGATAAAATATTCAATTCAGAAGACCAATCCGAAGCAAGCTTGACTTTAGAAGAATCCGTAGCCGCGGTAGCATTTGTGGCAGCCGAGGCAAATTCCCCCGATACGGATGCTGATATCTTAGAAAGCATACTTTGGGAATCAGAAATATTTGCTGAATACTCGGAAGATGATATGTCAGCAATGTTTCAAAAATTCGACGGTATTGTCGCCCAAGACGGTTTAGGAGCATTATTTAATACTGCTTGGGAATCCATGCCAGATGAGTTAGTTTTGGATACTTTTGCAATAACCGCAGCAATGTTTGTCGCCGATGGTGAAATATCTGAGAAGCACGAAGCTTTTCTCCAAGAATTCCAGCAAGCATTAGGTGTGGAAGACGAGGAAGCTGCGGAAATTATTGAGGATGTAATTGCTGCTTACTCGGAAGTAGAGGGCGAAGAGTCTGATTTAGATGGGGCTTTATACGTATCTCCTGAAGGCAATTTTAGCGTCCCCATTCCAGTTGACGAGCAACGAGGCGGTAAAATTGATGAGCAAGAAGGCTGTGTCGCATTTTCTGACGACTTTGGCGTTTTGCTGAAAATTGATTATTTCCCTATTGCTGGTGAAGTGGAAGAAACAATCGAGTCTGTTGGTGAGGAAGCTTATCTCAAGTCTTTTCTGGACAATTTTGTTTCTCAGGCAATTCTTGCTAATGTTGCCAATTCTAAGTTAGTCCACACGGAATATTTAGAAGATGAAGAAGCTTATTTCGCGGTTTTAGATTTGCCTGCCGGTGCAACTCTCAGCGTGCAAAAAAACGAGGGCCCTGCTGCTCGGCTGGATGCCTACCGGGGACTTATGGCTTTTATCGCTGACGATTTTTGCTACACGGTAAGCTGTCAGCGAATTTATCAGGAGGGGGACGAATTGGGTTCCCTGGAGTCTGAAGTTGAGGGAATTATGAACAATATTTTCGAGTTTATTGAGACTATTGAATTCTCGGCAGTCGAATAAACAGGACTTATTTAGGGGGGCTAAAAACTCGCTTTCTTTAGACCTCAAAAGTTTTTTTGCAAGAGGTTTAATAAAATAGTGCGATCGAGAACCGGCTTTTTTGACCCATTCTCGATCGCACTTCCAGATACATTCAGTCAACCAAAGTCGAGAGACAGCAGCAATTAGCCGCCATTTTCGACTAATTAGTAGTCTGAGCTTCCACCAATCTTTGCTTGAGTTCTTCCAGAGCACTCGCCCAGCGCGGATCTGGCTGCACCGAGCCGGAATCAGCGCTCGACACCGTTGTTGCTGACTGATTACGGCGAGACTTGTTGTTGTCACCCCGACGGCGATTGCTTTTGCTGGAACCGCCTCCACCTTGGGTAGGAGGAGCCGAAGCCGAGCGCTGCTGTTGCTGCGGCGCAGGCACAGGCATAGGCACAGACGCCGATGCCGACACCAACTGCGGTGACTGCTGCGACTGCTGCTGATCGTCTTCGCCCTTCTCAGATTTACCCTTAGAGCGAGGCAGTGCCTTCTCTATTTTCAGCGGGTTTTCTTTGAACATCAAGCCGTTGTATTTCTCAATAACTTGGTCGGCTTGTTCGTCGGTTAGCACAGTCACAAAACCGAAGCCTCTGCATTTACCAGTTTTGCGATCTGTAATTACCTTGGTGGTAACAGATTCGCCCTCCGGTGCAAAAACTTCTTGCAATTCTAGGCGATCGAGTTCCTTGGGTAGGTTGCCAACATAAAGACGAATAGACATGAAAAATTCCTCCCGACTTGGATTTTAATTAATTTGCTCGAACCGAATTACCTGAAGTCAACTGAATATTGACTTCAGGCAAACACCACATAACCCGAGAATTGGCGCATTCCTCCCACCAACCTTGACAGCTCCCCCCATCTTTTAGAACAAAAAGATGATTTACTCTGATAAGGCCGGAAATTAACCGCCGATGCAGAGAGCTTTTAAATCTCAGGTTGTTGTGTAAACTTTTAGTCATCACTCAAATGTTGAGGCTATTGGCTATTCTGTATTACTTGCTTCCGGTTTTGATTCAGAATGTTTATAGCCAGCGCCGTGTAGAAATTTATGTCCAAGGATGTGTCAATTGCAAGCGATCGGAATGCCAGTATTCAGTTTAATACAGTGATGGGTAAAATCGCTAACATTTTTTTAGCCAGTAATCTTACCTCGCTCCTAATGCTGAGAACTACTCACTTACCCGCTATCCCTTAAATCAGGCCCGGCAGAGTCCGAGCATTCTTTAAAGGTATCACAGCCTTGGTAACAGAGCTAGTTATTTAGGAAGATTTCAGTCTGAATTTAACGGAAACCACATCTGAATCACTTTTGAGAATTCATCCCGCACCGCAAAAATAGCGATCGAAAAAAAACAGCCGACAAGCGGCTGGCTGTACTTGCTGTGTTGGGATGTTGACAATTTTTACGCAATGCCTTAAGGGATTTTAGACAACTGAAGTTATCGCGCTGTTTGGTTCAATCCAATTCCTGTAAATTAATGTAACAGAATGCTGGCAAAAAAGCAACTTTTCTTTACGAAGGAAGTTCGGCAACGGATTTTGTAACGGATGTAACGGATGTAACGGATGTAACGGATAGACTGTAGGGTGCGTAGGGAGCAACTCCAGAATCCGATCGCCCCTCCGCTGTTTAACTCAAAACCGATCGAGGCTGCGCCTTGTTTGCTAGTCGCGCGGCAATCCGATCGCTATTCCTCACCTTGGGCCCTGGATAATGATGTATGCGCCCCAAATAGCAGCAGCAAAAGCCAAAATCGCAGACCAAATCGGATGTCCGCTGTCACTAACCCTCCCTCCTTGACTGCGGAGACTTTCAAGGTCGATCGCCACAGTAGCACCCCGGCGCAGCCAACCAGTCGCCACAACAGATGTTCCGATCAAATCGCTAGGGCGAGTAGTCTCTTTGAACAAAAATGGCCACAAAGAGCCAATGTAGCCAAACCTCGAAACATAGTGCAACCTCACCAACCCTGTCGCCGTTTGCAAAATCAAATCTTGTCCCAGCCAATTACTCATACCCGATCGACCCAAAAGTTGCCCTTCCAGCCGCACGGGTTCAGCATCCAGCGGCAAACTCTCGGGATTTGACAAAATTTCCGGCAAACTCGGCGAAGCGGTTTCTCGGGGTATAATATCCGGGAAAAAATAATTGATCCGCATCAAAGTACCGATGCTAAATCCGATCGGCAAACAGCCCCAAATAATAGATCGATCGCCCCAAAGCCAATCCAACTGCCAGATACTCGTCCTTGAAAAAATCCCGCCAATCAGCCAAAGCACCCCGACTATCGCCAAACTCATCGGAATTCCAAAAAACGGCGCACCCTGTAAAAATAGTTTTGAGTCTTTAAATTCGAGTATTGACTTAACCAGAGACAATTTTCCTTTCTTGGGTTGTTCTGGCACTCCCGCGTTTGCCAAATCTAACTCTGTCTCAAGTTGCCAGAATTGAGCATAAAGAGCCAACAGCTTCAAACGCTCTCCCAGCAAAGGATGCGCGCGGTTAACCGTCAACCAATTGCGTTCGCGATTGCTGACATCCCACAGCAAAATCTGTTCCAGCGGCGCGTGTAATGCAGCAGAACCAAGGCTTACAGCTTGTCCAACACCTACGGGTAACAATAAATCGAAACTTTCTAGGAAAAAGCTAGTTTGTTTTTGCTGCTCGATATTATCAGCAATGCCGATCGCAATTTTAGACAATGCCCGCGTCAAACCGTTAGGATTACCCGTAATTTCTGCAGCAGTGCGATCGCTAAAATACACTCTGCGGCGCGACACCCACAACATCGGCCAGCGCAACAACTTATAAATCCCATAACTCGTAGCAGAAATTGCAGCGGCCACAAATTTGACAGCAGAACGCAAAAACTCGATCGTCATTAAATCACACAACCGCTCTTGCCAGTGCGCCACCTGCCAATAAATCAAGTAAGGAATCTGAATCACCAGCAGCGCCAGCGACATCGGCGCAAAATCCCAGTGAGAAATATGGCCCAACTCCCGCGCAAAAATAGTAGCAATTTCATCATCCGTCAACTGTTCCAACAGCCCCCGACTCACAGCAATCCGAGCAAAACGGGGCAAACAGCCGTAACTGAAAGCTACAGGAACATTCAGCGGCAAGAGTTTCAGTACCGGCACCGGCATATTTTGCTTGGTACAATAACTTCGCATTACCCGACTAGCTTCCTTGCTGTGCTTGGATAAAACTGACCCGCGCAGAGTTTCGATGCCACAAAACAGTTTCAGCAGCGCGTCTATCAGCCACGGAGACGAGGCCAAAAGCAATCCAAACACCATCTGAACAAACGGAGTTGGATCGCGGTAAAAAAGCTGAATCGGCGCGAAAATAGGCAGTCTAGTGAATATGTAAAGCTGAACCAACAGAGAATTAGTGTTTGTCAGCAGGAATTGCAGGATAAACCGGGCTAGGAAAAATAGGGCGATCGCACTTGCAACGGCTTCCACCCGAAACTCCAGCAACTTCAGCGGTTTGAGGGGGCGCGGACTTTTGGCGGTGCGCCCTGCTTGGCGCCAAGTGAGTTGGTAAGTATCTGGGCTGGCGACTCCGGGGATATCTGTTGGGGAACCGGAACTATTTTCGCCGCTAATTTCTGCGGTATCCGGTGCGGTTTCTGTCGAGTTTTCTGGTTCAGAAGTCTGGTCTGTGGGGGGTGGAGGTGGCGGGGAAATCGGTTGCGATTTGGCGTTTCCAGGCTCTACAGCAGGCTCTAAAGGTAAAAATCCTGTTTTTTTATCTGCGGTCGGTCGATCGCCCCCAATCGTTTTTTTCGGCGATTTAGTTCCTGCATCAAAGGCGACAAAGCCTGTTTCGGGGGGAGTTTCTGCGGATTTTGGTTTATTTTCCGGTGGTTTTGGGGGGGGAGGGGGGGTTAATTCTGTTAAAGCGCGATCGGCCCAAGTTTTGACTTGAGAGTTGGGAGTTTTGGCGAGGGAAGAGCACAGGGCGATCGCCTTTTTCACATTACCGGTTGCTTTGTACGCAGCCACCAACCCCATCTGCGCGCGGATTCCCGACGGCTGATTAGCTGCGGTTTGGGTAACGGATTCTAAAAGGGCGATCGCGGTGGGGTAATCCTGCTGTTTCAAAGCTGCTAGCCCAGCCTCTAGAGACTGTTTTGCAGATGAATCCGCCGGATTTGGATTAGTGGGAGGTGCCATGACTGTGCTTTCGCTAGCGTCCTTTCTAAGATAGCTTGGGTGGTCGATCGATAGCTGTTCTAACACAGCTCTATTTCTATGTCACCAGTTGTTGCAGTTTCTTCGGCGGTTGAAACCGCTCAATAGTCAAACTTTCGGCCATTCCCAGCGGACGATCGTTGCGATCGGGCAGGAGTTTAAACCCCTGCCTCAAAGTTAAAGTCTTCGCTATGAAGACTGAAGATTTATGCTAAATCCGGGTTAAATACTTCCTTTATCTCTTAGTCCGCGAAGGCGGACTTTGTTTGACAAGAAGCGATTTCAATCGCCGATTCAATCTAATTTTTGCTTATAATTAAATTAACACCTCACCCGCACACTTATGCCAATTGACGACGAAGATTTTGAAAGCGAATCAATCGGGGACGATCGCAAACTCCAACTCTTCACCGACAGATACGAATTTACCCGCCGATTTGCCTTTTATTTAAACGAAGACCCGCCTCCAGAACAAATTTTGTATTTTTTCGGGGATGGAGGCAACGGCAAGTCATTGCTGCTAAAACACTTGGAGTTTCACTGCTGCAAAAGATTTGCACCGGAGGTGTGGCAAAAATGGCGCGAACTCCCTGACTCGCAAGCCGCCGAAGTTGCTAATTTCGTCCGCTATGCAGCAGCTAAAACCTACACTCCCATCCCCGCAGTCAGGCACGATTTCGGATTGATACCGATTAAAGAAGATAAACCGCAAGATAGATTTTACGGCTTGCTGATGCTGCGGCGCAATATTGCAGCAGGCACTAAAAAATATAAATTTAAATTTCCCAATTATGACTTTGCTTGCTTTTGGTATTTGCTGAACAAGGGCGAATCACAGGCAACTCTCAACCAACTTTTCCCCGATGATGTGGCGGAATTGGTGGCACCTGTAGTTGAAACTTTTGCAGATTTTCCGGTGGTGGCGCAAGCGGTAGCGGTGCTGAAAGGGATAGATAAATTGGGCGGCATCAAGCGGGCGATGAAATTAATTCAAAATCGCTTGGGTGTCAGCGACGAAAAGGCAGATTAAATTCGGCGGAAAGATATTGATACTGAGTTAACCGACGGTTTGCCGAAATTGTTTGCTGGGGATTTGAATGCGGCTATGGCTGGCAAAAACAAACCAGAACGCCTCGTGATGCTGTTCGATACTCACGAGAAAATGTGGGATGAAAAACGCAATTCTCAAGGCGCAACTTTTTGGTATCAAGATGAGTGGTTTCGGCGGTTGTTGAGGGCATTGGATTACAAATTGGGGATTGTGGTTGCTGTAGCGGGGCGAGAGTGCCCGGTGACGCAATTGCGGTGGCCGAATGCGTCGAAGTTTCCGATTCCCGCAGATTATATAAATGCACAATTGGTGTGGCATTTGTCGCCGGATGATGCGAGGGATTACTTGCACAAAGTGGAGATTGACAAGCCAGATTTGGCAGATGCTGCAATTAAATATGCCAGCGTCAATCCCGACGATCCTTGGGAAAATTTGCAGGTACATCCATTTTATTTGGGTTTGTGCGCGGATGCGGTGCTGGCGGAAAGAAAGCGGGGAATTGAGTTGCTGTCGTCGGATTTTGCGCGGATTCCGAAGTTGGAAAACAAGACTGCGGAATTAACAGATCGGTTGCTCAGTTATGTCGATCGAGAAGTGCGATCGGCCGTGCATTCACTGAGTGCTTGCCGCGCTTTTGATGAAGATTTGTACGTGAAATTGGGAGTGGGTTGTCACTTCCAAGCAAGCAGTGCAAATTTTGAGATTTTGACGGGTTTTTCCTTTGTGTGGAAATCGCAGAAGCAGGGGGATAACTGGTATCGGATTCACGATTTATTGCGGCGTTTGGATGCCGATCGGGATAATCCGAAAACTCGCAGGGCTCATGAGGTTTTAGAGGGGCATTATCGGGAAGTGGGGGATGCGGCGGAGGCCATTTTTCATGCTAATCGCTTGGATTGGCAGCGGGGTGTAGAAGAATGGAAAGAGGTGTTTGATGAAGCTTTGGACAATAGTCGCTATAAGGAATGCGAGGCGCTGCTGGAAGTTAGAGATGAGTTGTGGATTAAAAGTGATTATTGGCTTGGTAGAGTTTCGCGTTCGGAGGGAAATTACTATGCTCGGTTGGCTCGATATTTAGAGGCAAGACAGGAATATTTAGAGGCAGTTGCAGCCTGTAATTCTGCTTTACTTATTGCACCGGATGATATCAATGCTCTCAACAACAAAGGGAAGGCGCTGCAAAGTCTGGGTTATTTGCAAGCAAAGCTAAGTGAATTTGAGGCTGCCAAACAGTCTTACTTTGATGCGATCGCTGCCTTGAATTCTGCTTTACGTATTGTACCAGATGATATCGACGTTTTCAAGAACAAAGGGATTGCGCTGAAATGTCTGGGTAATTTACAGGCAAAGCTAAGTGAATTTGAGGCGGCAAAACTTTCTTACTCAGAGGCAATCGCAGCCTATAATTCTGCTTTACTTATTGCACCGGATTATATCAATGCTCTCAACAACAAAGGGAATGCGCTGCGAAGTCTGGGTGATTTGCAAGCACGGCTAAGTGAATGTGAGGCGGCAAAACAGTCTTACTTTGATGCGATCGCTGCCTTGAATTCTGCTTTACTTATTGCATCGGATGATATAGGTGTTCTCAACAACAAAGGGAATGCGCTGCGAGGTCTGGGTGAATTACAAGCACAGCTAAGTGAATTTGAGACTGCAAAACATTCTTACTTTGAGGCGATCGCAGCCTTTAATTCTGCTTTACATATTGCACCGGATGATATCATTGTTCTCAACAACAAAGGGAATGCGCTGCGATGTCTGGGTGATTTGCAAGCACGGCTAAGTGAATTTGAGGCAGCAAAACAGTCTTACTCAGAGGCGATCGCAGCCTTTAATTCTGCTTTACTTATTGCACCGGATGATATCGCTGCTCTCAACAACAAAGGGAGGGCGCTAAAAATACTGGGTGATTTGCAAGAAAAATTATTTGAGAGACAGGAAGCACTCAAGAGTTGGCAAGAGGCGCTGGAAATGTTCGATCGCTCTTTAGCCATTGCTCCTAATCGCGATTGGGTTCGCAATAGACGCGATGCGCTGCAAGAATCTCTCAATAATTTGGGTGAGGATACTGTCAGCCGTTAGCTCGATCGCAAGGAGTAAAGACGCGGCATTAAGGAGGAGGATGTGTCGAGTTAACTTACACCGAAAGTTCACAGGATTTACGCACTCCGACAAAGAAACCGGGTTTTTGGCTGAATCTGCGAATCACAACCAAGTATTCAAGGGAAAAACCCGGTTTCTGGCCACCCATGCGTCAGCCTTACTATCACCTAAAGAGTTATTAAAACGTTTGGAATAAGATTAATTGGAATAAGATTAATTGGACTTACGCACTCCGACAAAGAAACCGGGTTTTTTACCGAATCTGCGCCTCACAACGCGTCTTCTCGTAAAAACCCGGTTTCTGGGCCCTATGCGTAAGCCCTAAAAAAACTTAACCTTGCAGCTTACCGCCCAGATTGTCTCGGCGATTTACTGTCAGCCCGCTTCCGACGGATCAGCACGCTCATCACCTGCTTCGGATTCGCCGCACGCTGTACGGGACTCCAATCGCCAACTTCTGCAAATCCCAGCCGGTACAAAGTGAGTATGGTTTCCCTGACACCCTTGGGCGAACCGACAACCGTTAACAGCACCACTTCCTGTTCGCATACTGCTGCTGAGTCGTCATTTGGGCGATCGGAAAAGTTGTCGTCAGGCACGAATTCCTGTGACATAATATGTTCTCCTGGTTTTGGGTTTTCTAGAAAAACCCAAAAACCCAGCCGCCCCGCATTTCAAGACATAGCAGGGCGGCTACAGAGGATGTTAAGATACTCCGTTAGCCTCCAGACTGCTGATTCCAGTTTGGCGGTGAGCTGTCCATTGCTGCTACCAACAGCTTTGGGCAGTGCAACTAGATTTTTGGGCGACGCGGGCTGCCTCCTCTACAAGCAAGCAACCTCTCACTTCAAAGCGTAGCCGCAGAGGGGGCCAGCCGTCAACCGATTTTAGATTTTAGATTTTGGATTTTGGATTGAAGAGGGGGATTGGGAGGTTTTGGGTCAGGCTGAGGATTTAGCGTTATAAAGGACTTGACGCTTAAATTGACTGTGCATACTTCTTGCCCTCTTCCGATTCTAGGTATTGCTTGTAAGCTATTTCATCCCCGCCAAAAGAATCGATCGATACCTGTCGTTTCGGCATCGGTTTGAGAGGAGTATCGATCGGGTTGTACCGACAGTAACACATCACAATTACGTCATAGTCGCTCATCGGAGTTGGAATGTCAGGCGTGTATGTTTGCACCCGCACAACTTCCCAATTGCTGACGCGATAGTGAGTATTGTGTGCGTGTTCCTTTGGATCGTGTTCTGACTCCACCCGCACAAATTCTACAGGGCGATATCCCGGTTCAGGAATCGGTTCGTTAGAAGAGTCCCAGTTTTCTGCAATGATAAAAGTTAGAGCTTGGCTGTGTTGGAGTTTTCTCTGTCTCCACCCTTCATCCTCACCTGACTCAGCCTGAAAAATAATGTACTTGTGCATCACTCTTCCTCCTTTTCTTCGAGATAGTTGGGAAATTCTGTTTTCCCTTTGAACACGCAATCAACTTCAAAAATGTACTTATTTTCGATTTCCTCAATGTCGATCAGTTTCCAGCCATACTTCTTTTGCATATCCCGGCATTTCTGCGGGTTGGTGGCGCTGTGTCGGGAGATATCCTGCTCTGAATCGTAGCGCAGCCACCTATTTGGATCGTTATTTGTCATTATTGATATAGCTCCTGTGTTGGCTCTACAACATTGGAGAAGTCGTCTTGACTCGGTGTTTGCGGCACTGCGTCAAGGCGCATCTTTAGAGTTGATGTATTTTATGATAAGACCAAACCCGGCTTTCATACCCTCTTTATTCCAAGCCTTTAACTGTTGGTTAATGCGTAAGCCCTAAAAAGGACACCCCACCGTGCCCTTTCCCTACAAACCAATTATCCCCCTCACTCCTCGCTAACAGCCAAACCAGAAACCACAGGGGCGATCGCATTTAACTTCAACACAGGATGCTCCCCTTCCACCTGGCGGCAATTCCACTCATTTCTAAACAGCAAAACCGGCCTTCCCCAAGTATCTTTCACCGTCACCGTATTAAACACCCGCCCAACTTTTTCCAGCGCCTCCCAACCGCCGTCAACCCAACGAGCTACACTGTAAGGCAACATATCGATCGTCGTTTCTACATTATATTCCGACTGCATTCTGAACTGCACCACCTCAAATTGCAACTGTCCGACAGCCGCCAAAATTGGCTCGCGTTTCGACTCATCAACTGAGTACATAATTTGCACTGCGCCTTCTTCCTGCAACTCAGAAACGCCTTTGCGGAACTGCTTAAACTTAGAAGGATTGGGATTTCTCAAAAAAGCAAAAAGTTCAGGAGAAAAACAGGGAATCCCTTCATATTCCAGTTTTTGACCAGTGTAAATAGTATCGCCGATCGCAAATACTCCCGGATTGTTCAAACCGATCACATCGCCCGGATACGCAACCTCGATCGACTCGCGATCCTGAGCAAATAACTTTTGAGGCCTTGACAAACGCACCGTTTTACCACTGCGAGCGTGAGTCACGTTCATGTCCTTTTCAAACTTGCCCGTACAAACCCGAATAAACGCCACGCGATCGCGGTGTCTCGGGTCCATATTCGCTTGCAATTTAAACACAAACCCGGTAAAGTCTTCATAAGTTGGCGGCAAATCTCCGGCGCTGCTCTTGCGGGCGATCGGCTTCATAGCGTAATCTAAAAACGCATCTAAAAACAGTTCTACCCCAAAATTGCTCATGGCGCTGCCAAAGAAAACAGGCGTCATTTTTCCAGCCCGAACCAAGTCTAAATCGAGTTCAGTTCCTAACTCATCAAGCAGTTCTAACTCTTCTTTGAGCTGATAGTAAAGGTCTTGTTCCAACAAATCTTCAATGCGCGGATCGCCCAATTCGATAACGGTATCAACCGCAGCACGAGAACCGTGTTTAGCCCGCTCGAATAAGTGAATTTTGCGGGCCCTGCGATCGAAAACACCTTTAAAGCGATCGCCCGTACCTATCGGCCAATTTACCGGATAAGTCTGCAACCCCAATTCCTTCTCAATTTCGTCCAACAAATCCAAAGGTTCTCTGCTAGGGCGATCGAGCTTATTAAAGAAAGTAAAAATAGGCAAACTTCGCAGCTTACAAACTTCAAATAACTTCCGAGTTTGCGGTTCCAAACCCTTAGCAGCATCCTCAAGCATCACCGCATTGTCAGCCGCCGCCAGAGTTCGATAAGTATCTTCGCTAAAATCTTGGTGTCCCGGAGTATCGAGCAGATTAATGTGATATTTTTTATACTCAAACTGCAAAACAGTAGAAGTAATAGAAATTCCCCGCTGCTGTTCCATCGCCATCCAGTCAGAGGTAGCGTGTCGCTGAGCCCGCCGCGCTTTCACAGAACCTGCTTCGTGAATTGCACCTCCGTACAGCAGCAGCTTTTCTGTCAAAGTAGTTTTTCCCGCGTCAGGGTGCGAGATAATAGCAAAGTTGCGCCGGCGCTCAACAGCAGTTAGCAGTTCAGTTTCGAGTTCTGTTGTCATCACAAATTAGGTAGGGGAATCATCACCCGATCGCCATTATAGCCTGTGCTACAGTTGCTATTAAAGGTAAAATTATCAATAAAGTCAAGGAAAAGTAATATGTACGACTCTGACAAGCGAAAGCTGCTATCACTGGTTTGCCACGGGGCGATTTTTTTCAGCACGTTACTGTTCTCGATCGGAGCGCCGATCGCTGTATTGTTAGTATCAGATGACCCCGTTGTCAAAGAAAATGCCACAGAAGCGATCAATTTTCACCTTAATGTATGGCTTTACAGCACCGTGATTGTGGTGTTAACTGTCGTCACTTTTGGTCTTGCTGGCTTTGTCCTAGTGCCCCTAGGTTATCTGCTGCACTGGGGACTGACAATAATGGCTATCCTCCACGTTTTGCAAGATCCTAACCAACCTTACCGCTACCCTTTTATTTTCCGAATAGTTTAGACAGCAAATCGCGCTTCACCATCGATTTAAACAACCCGATTTTTTGAAAAAACCGGGTTGTTAATTTTTTTATAACTCACATTCGTTACCCCCAACTGGCAAATAAGGGCTGTTTCATTCGACTTAGGAGCCGTGCCAAGAGTGCCGGCCTTCTTGGTCTGACCTGCCGAATGAATCGTCTACGTCGGGGGTAGGCAAAGAAAGGCACTACAAGAGTCAAAATTCACGTTTTTGATGAGAATGAAACAGCCCTGCAACTGGCTAATACACTGATTAACTGACAAAGAGGGTTGATTGTCGGAGACAAGACTATGGAAAAAAACTTAAAAGTTTGTGAAACTAAGCATCATCCAGTTGGGGATTCCCGAAAATTGACCTAACATCAGGAGTGAAATCTTCTTAATCCATAAAACTTCAAAAATTAGAGCACAATCAACTATTAATTATGGTGTCTTCGCCCTGTTGCAGCGCTGTTGTCAACGCTAAGTTGATCTTCCATTGATGCCGTTTCCCACAATATGCTAACGTCTTTGGGTTATTTCGCGGAGTTAGGGCGGATGTTCGATCGCTCCGAACCATCGTTTTTGCTTCTTCTGTACTATTTTTGCATCTGGCGATCGTTTTATTGAAATGTTCCACCAATTCTATCTCTACCAGGTGTCTTAAAACTTAATACAATATTTTTCCAATAAAAATCCCGCTCTTGTGGAACGGGAAAGCCATCAGGGTGCATCTATATATATGTCACTATAACTCATAGGGGGTATAACCCCTCGGAGCTTTATCGAATCTTTACAATCAGCAAATTTTTGTAAAGATTGAGGTTTTTATTTGACTTATAAGCCGTTTTATGAGATTAAAATGCTGACATTTATACAATCAAGTGACTTTCCTCTAAATAATCAAAACTTTAAGCTCCTTTACCATGCTTCGGCAAATGGTGGAGCAAATACCATAAGATGGCTACATTTGTGATAAATACCGCTAACTTAAGTACCGTGACCCCATGAACTAATTCATATATTTCAGGGGGGCTACTGAT
Organism: Microcoleus sp. LAD1_D3; assembly: GCF_036702135.1. NCBI lineage: Bacteria > Bacillati > Cyanobacteriota > Cyanophyceae > Oscillatoriales > Microcoleaceae > Microcoleus > Microcoleus sp. LAD1_D3. The sequence continues at coordinate 30,821 of NZ_JAUBSB010000066.1, forward strand.
GCTTACCAGCACTAAAACTAAGATTGTTACCCAGTCTTTTTCGTACCACAAACCAACGGCTTCAACAGCAGTTAAAACTGCATAAACTGCTGCGGGAAGTCCGCTAAACAGTAAGGTTTTAGGCTTAACCATTAAAAGTTTATCTACGATGAATTCAATAATTTTTAGTTTGCTTGATAACACATAAGATTGCGAAAACTTTTCTAAGACTTGATGATTTTTTAATGCAAAAAGCAAAGCAATCGAAGTTACTGTCAAGAGGGAAGCAACAAAACTTTTGTAAAGGACAATTGCGATTAAAGCAGGAGCGTGATGTTTCTTCACCTTAATTCTCGAAATATCAATAATGTACGATCGCCTGGTTAGCCTGTGTGGGATTGACAAATAAAAATTCAGTAGAGTGCGTCAGCAATTAGCTAATCTATTATATCAATACTCCGGACAGTTTTTAAAGAGGGATGCGACGCCTACGGCAAGCAACGCTTACGCAATAAATCACAGA
>NZ_JAUBSB010000067.1:0-27549 GCF_036702135.1 Microcoleus sp. LAD1_D3
GTTCTGAGTGCAATTTATCTCACTTAGCCCCAGTCTCCCATAAAATAGGTACTTTATTTCCGCCATGCTGTACTAGTTTATTCTTAATCACCTGTTAAAAGAAGAAGATTTAACGATCGCAGCCTTCGATATTTCAAGGGTTTGAGGGTCTTATTCACCACCTTGACAGGGCTGGTTAATAGAGTAAAAATTTTTAAAGCCTCAAGCCTGAATTCCCAATCCCTAGACTATTAGAGAGATTTTAAGACCTACCTTGACAGGGCTGGAGGTTAAGCACTATTTCTAGAACTAAAAACTGACAGCGGGATAGTTGTCTTTGAAAGTGAGTCTGATAAAATTTAGGTAACATATATTTTGATAGGCCGAGTGTAACTTTAGTTTGACCTATCTTTTTTTAACACAAGTCGATCAAATATGAGCGCTGTCTGGGTTTCCGGCGGCGTTGTCACCCCGCCAGATATTTAACGCAATTTATAGGGTTAATTCTTATACCCAAATATTTTACTGTGGTTGTTCGAGGTGAACCTTCACTTTTGACTGCTACCCGTGCTATTTTACTTTATGTATTAATTATTGAAATTGGTATAGTTAATGCTTTTTTATTACAACAGCTAACAAACTCGATCGCCCGTCGAGTTAGATTAGCGAGGGGTCTCTTTACCTCGGGCATAAAATAACCTAAATTAGTAGTTAATAATCACGTGTTATCAAAAAATAGAATTCTGAACTTGTTTCTAGGCCTTTTAATTGCCCTCAGCCTAGAGTTGTTCAGCGGAACGACAATTTTTGCTCAAAACATCGAAACAATTAAAATTTCCGGTACTGCTGCGGGTGTCAGCACTCGCTACATCGGTGCAGTCGAGGGCAATATCAATTTCGACATCAAAGATTTGCAAGATTTGGGAATTAATACCTACCGCATTTACGGCGGGATGTCCCGGTGGGAACCCGAAGACGACGACGGTAAATACGGTTGGCCATCTATTGACGAAATTAAGACAAATCCAAATATAATTAATTGGGTCCATTGGGATCAGATTATGACTCATCCGCCCCAGGGTAGCGATTATTGGTGGTCGGGACAACCCGGTACGGTTTGGCAAGGCAATGCCAAAACTATTTTTAATAGTCTCAAACAAGCAAATATTCGCCCGGTGGTGAGTATTCGGAATGTTGATAATAGCTGGAATCCGAGTTGGGCGCTGCAACTGAATCCGCCGCGCACAGGAGAAGATTGGAACGAGTGGTGGGAACACATTTTTGCTACGGTTTATTGGCTGAATGTTCGCAATGATTACCGCGTTGATGATTGGGAAATTCACAACGAACCGGACAATCGCGATCAGGGTTGGGGCGGGACTAGGGCTGACTATTTTGAATTGGTTAAGGTGGCAAAAGATGCGATCGACTTTGTTTATAAAACTTATTTGCCCGATCGCACTTACTGCATCCACGGCCCGAAAACCATAGGTGGCAGCAATTGGCCTGCTAGTGCTTTGCAGGAAATACCGAATTATTTCGATACAGTCAATGTCCACAACTACGATGCAGATATTTCTAACTACACCCGCAAAGTGCGCGGCTGGATGAACGGTACTGTCCGCGCTAACTCGCAGCTTTGGGTAGGAGAATGGGGAAGTTACGAGATTAGCTACGGCGATTTATCTTTAGCTTTAAATTTGATTAAGAATTTGATTCGAGGTTCCCAACCGGGGGATAATTATATTGACGGCAGTCACATATTCTGTTTGTACGACTGGGGAAAGCTGGGACTGGCGGAAGGTTTGCTAGGGGATGGGGGAAAACGGCGCGCGGGCTACTATGCTTTGCGGATGGGAATTAGGGCTTTGCAGGGCGGGAAACCTACCTTTTTTCCTATCACTAACAGTTCGGATTTAATGGCAGTTGCAACTCTTGATGCTAGCAAGAATGTTTACTTGCTGGTTGTCAATGACCGAGCAACATCTTACACTGTTAATGCTGATATTTCGGCTCTGATAAAAACTGGTAATGGCACGGTGCGGGAGTTTAGTTCTAAAAAAATGGATGAGGTTGTTGGTAACTTAAGGCCCAAGGGCGGAAATGCTAGTTTTGCACTGGCGGGGAACAGCGCTATTCTCATCAAGTTCGATCGCGAGAATTGAAGCTCAAATCCTCTGGGCCATAATTGGGATAAGATAGAATTAGTTATGCTCAGAATTATTTATTTTCTGCCTGTTTGGCCCTGGAACCCTGGAACCCTGGAACCCTCGAACCCCTAATTGCACAGTTGCCATACCTAAGTCGTCCTATTGTGATTCCCCTCCTGTCGCTGGTAAATTGGTAGCCTATAGGTATCTTGCCTCAAACAGAATGCGAGCGAGAGTTCCGTTGAGGGGCAGAAAGTATGGTGCAGTCTAGACAATGGCAAAAATTCTTGCTCGTAAACCCGCAGCAGTTAGGCGAGGCGAGGAATTACTCGCCCGCCTTCATCTGGGCCATCTGGCAGATAGCATTGGTTCTGAAAGTCAGAAGCTGTCAATTATCAGGATATGGCACGGAATTAATTTTAAATGCCAAGATGCTGGAAGTAGGCGTGAGTTTAATCGTACAGAAACTTTGAGCGCGCTTGGAAATCTCGCGGACAAAGCCTCTCAATCAATCTGCTGCTTGCGATCGGGTTTTTCCAACAAATATCACTTTTATGCCCCCTGATGTTTATTCCCTCCCTCAGTCAGGTCATCAACCGCAATCCCCTCACTGTCACCCCTGAGACGCCCGTAGAAAAGGCGATCGAGCTGATGAGCAGCACAGGAGCCAGTTACGTCCTCGTGGTAGAACCGCGCGGGAATTCTCAACTGGGAAATCCCACGAACGGGACTTCCCCACAATCGCGGGAACAGTCGGGTTTCTACAACGGCGTACCGCGTGCGGTACACGCAGGAGGCAACGGGCTGCGTCTCAACGGCTCAAAAGCTCCCTATGCGGGCGGCCAGACAGTGCTGGGGATTTTTACAGCGCGAGATATCGTACAGCTAAATTCGATCGGCGCTGCTTTGAGGGGATTTGCGATCGAGCAAATCATGATCAGAAGCGTAACTGTAGCCCGAGAATCGGAAATTCCCGACTTTTTTGCCTTAGCAAATCTGCTGGAGAAAAATCAGATCAGCCATTTGCCCGTCGTCAGCGACACTGAAGAACTTGTCGGTTTAATTAGCTCTCAAAGCTTGGTGCAAATGTTGCAGGGAATTGGGGAATCGACACCAAAAGCAATTAGCAGCGCTTCGCCACCTGCGGCTTTCGCGTTCCCTCCGCCGCTGCCAATTGTGAATCAGAAATTAGAGCTACCTGCAAGTTTAATTAAACTTTATCAAATCCCTCAAATCGCAGCCTCACGAATAATTCACGCTCCTTCTAATTCTTCGGTTCGCTATTTGGCGCAACTGATGTTTAGACATAATGTTAGTTATGTATTAATCACTGAAACCCCCGATCAACACTCGACTGGTGCGGCTCACAACTCCAAATTTACAAATCCCAACCTTCACAAACTGGTTGGGGTGGTAAGTTCGCGGGATATTGTGCAGTTGCAAGCACTGGGAAGAGACTCTAACAAAATTAAAGCGGGATTAATTTGCAGCAGTTCGCCACCGCTGGTGCGATCGCACTCTACCCTCGAAGCAGCCGTCGCGCTGCTGCAAAAACACTACTGCCAGTTGCCTTTATTAGTCATCAACGAAACAAATCACCCGATCGGGATTATCAATCCTAAAACTATCCTTTTACAAGCGCTGGATTCAAAATCTCTGCATTCTGGCTTGATCGCTTTGCAGCGCCAGCTAGAATCTAGCAACGCTCAATACAAAAAACTCTCAGCAGAAATACAGCTTCCGGCAGCCAATCGCCACCTCGGTGCTGAAATTTCTCAAAACAGTTTTGTAGAGCGCCAAAATGTCCCCGCCGCAGTCAACAATCCGGGGATTTGGGATTGGAACCTCGAAACAGATGAGTTTTTTTATTCGGCCCGGTGGCAAGAAATGCTGGGCTACCAAGAAGGGGAAATCTCGAATCGCCGATCGGAATGGTGGAGTCGCATCCACCGAGATGATATTGACTTGGTAAAGGCAGCTTTAGAAGAACACTTCGCCCAAAAAACACCGGATTTTGCAGCAGAATATCGGATGTACTGTAAAGACGGCAGCACTGTCTGGGTGCTGAACCGGGGTCAAGTTTTACGCAGCGCTACTGGCAAACCGCTGCGGGTAGTAGGAACTCATACCGATATTACTCCAAACAAGCAGTTTGAAGTCAAAAACCGCGATCGCGATCGGGAGCAGTTCCAACTATTTGACTCTTTGAAAGCAACAGTAATTTTCCAGATAGATGCGGCGGGAGTTTGGATATTTCTTAACCACGCTTGGACGGAAATTACAAATTTTTCGGTTTCCGAAAGTTTGCAAACTAATTTTTTAGATTGGGTGCATCCAGATGAACGCGAGCAATGTGCAAATTTATTGGAGTCTTTGCTGTCCGGGAAATCGGAATTTGAACGGCGAGAAGTGCGATTTAAGTCCAAGTCGGTTTCGGGGAAAAACTCCTTGGGAATTCACAGTGATTCCGGCTTTGTTTCCGTTGAAATATTTGCCCAAGTACGGCAGAATTCTCAAGGCGAAATAGCGGGAATTTTCGGGACTTTGCACGATGTGTGCAACCGCCTCGAAGGAGTTGAGGAACTGCGGGAAAGTGAGCGGGCAATTCGATCGCTCTACGAGGTAATGGTGACCTCGGAAGGCTCTTTTGACGATCGAACGATCCGGTTGCTGGCAATGGGTTGCAGTCAGTTTGGGATGGATATCGGGCTGTTGGGCAGGGTTTTGGGCGATCGCTACGAAGTGATTTCGGCTTATGTACCGGAAGATTTTCCCTTTGGATTTGCTAAAGGAGACGGTTTTGCTTTGAGCAGAACCTTTGAGCGAGAGGTTTTGCGATCGAGTGAACCTATTTCTGTCGAATCAGCCGGCACTACTCAGTGGCGCAACCACCCCGCTTACAGCGTCCGCAAGTTGGAGGCTTTTGTGGGGATGAGGGTAATAGTGCAAGGGCGAATTTTTGGCACTTTGAGCTTTACTTCCCGCACGACTAAATCTCCTTTTAAACCGCTGAATTTTGAAATTTTAAAGTTGATGGGCAATTACATCGGCGCAGAAATTGCCCGCGAAGAGCGAGAGCGAACTCTGCAACGTCAGTACCAGCGCGTTTTACTACTCAAACAAATTACTCAAAAAGTGCGATCGACCTTAGATACTCAAGAAATTTTTCAAACTACCGCCACCCAAATCGGCCGCGTATTTGGTGTCAATCGCTGTACAATCCACACCTATCTTTCCGAACCTTATCCCCACCTTCCTTGCGTCGCCGAATACTTAGAACCCGGTCACGAATCGGCTTTAGATTTAGAACTTTCTGTCACTTATAACCCCTACACAGAAAAACTCCTCGCTGAAGATATCGCCCTGGCATCTCCCGATGTGTTTGCCGATCCTTTGCTTGAATCTTCGGGGCCGATGTGTCGCCGCATCGGATTAAAATCTATGTTGGCTGTTCGCACTTCCTATCAAGGAGAACCGAATGGAATTATTACTTTGCACCAGTGCGATGCAACTCGCCAGTGGAATCCCGACGAAATTGAACTATTAGAAGATGTTGCCGCTCAAGTTGGCATTACCTTAGCTCAAGCACAACTTTTAGAAACGGAAGTTCAGCGACAGCGACAGTTAGCCGAGCAAAATGAAGCTTTGGATCAAGCCCGACAAGCGGCGGAAGTTGCTAATAGAGCTAAGAGCGAATTTTTAGCGACTATGAGTCACGAAATCCGCACTCCGATGAATGCGGTAATCGGGATGACGGGCTTGCTGCTGGATATGGAACTAACTCCTGAACAGCGGGATTTTGTGGAGACAATTCGTACTAGCGGCGATGCTTTGCTGACTATTATTAACGATATTCTCGACTTTTCCAAGATTGAATCTGGAAAATTGGATTTGGAACGCAGCCCCTTCGAGCTGCAAAACTGTATAGAAGAATCTCTGGAATTACTTGCTCCTAGAGCCTCAGAAAAAGGTTTAGAACTGGCTTACTTTATTGATGATTCTGTTCCGAAAAACATCTTAGGAGATGTCACGAGGCTGCGCCAAATTTTGGTAAATCTGCTAGGTAATGCAGTTAAGTTTACAGAATCTGGAGAAATTGTGGTGTGCTGTACGGCTAGGCAAATTGAACAGGTAGCTGCTAACAGTTCGCCAGATAAAATTAATATTCTAGCGCCACAACCGCTAGCAATTAACCAGGGAGAGTTGGCACGTAGCCGACAATACGAGATTCAATTTGCTGTCCAAGATACGGGAATTGGCATTCCGCCAGACCGGATGGATCGCCTGTTTAAAGCTTTTTCGCAGGTGGATGCTTCGACAACGCGACATTACGGCGGGACGGGTTTGGGACTGGCTATCAGCCAGCGTTTGAGCGATATGATGGGCGGTACAATGTGGGTTGTCAGCCAGGTTACTCCGGGAAGTTCTAAGTCTCAACCGGGAGTTTCTGCGATCGGACAAAGTATCGCTGGAAGGTCGCCGGCAGACTTCACTTCGCCGTCGATATCGGGTTCGGGTTCGATTTTTTATTTCACGGTGACTGCTGAAGCCAATGACATCCAGGTTGAGGAAAAAAGGCCGGAATTTGCCGCTGGTAAGCGCTTGTTAATTGTTGAGCATCATGCCATTAACCGGCAAGTTTTGATCCGGCAGGCAGAGTCTTGGGGAATGATACCCGTGGCTGTAACTTCGGGTGCTGAGGCTTTGGAAATCATCAAAGGAAACTCGCCGCTCGATTTAGCTATTTTGGCGATGAATCTACCAGATATGGACGGTGTGGCTTTGGCTGTGGAGATTCGGAAATTTGAGCTGAGCAATTTGTCCGGCGGCGACGGTCTAAATCCGAATGTCATCGTTAAAAACTCTCGCAAAATAGCGCTACCTTTGGTGCTGTTTACTTATTTAAGTAAGGCGGAAGTTTGGAAAAAACTTGAAACTACAGAAGTACATTTTTCGGCTTTTTTAACTAAGCCTTTAAAACAGTCCCAGTTTTATAATGTGTTGCTGCAAGTTTTTGGATATGTTACTGGTCGAAGCGGCAGGGGAGAAGTTTCAAATGTGGTGACTTTGACTTCGGGATTGAAGTATTTTGAAAATTCTCAAGAACAGCACCGCGTGCAGCGGACGCCTGCTGTTTTGAGGCAGGTTGCGGCGAATTCTGCCGGACAGGATGCAGCTAATTCTAGTCAGATTCGGATTTTGCTGGCTGAGGACAATGTGGTGAATCAAAAAGTCGCTACACATTTACTCGACAGGATAGGATATCGGGCTGATATTGCAGCTAATGGGTTGGAGGTTTTGGAGGCGCTGAAGCGGCAATCTTACGATGTTGTGCTGATGGATGTGCAGATGCCGAACATGGATGGGTTGGAAGCGACGCGCCGCATTTGTCAGGAATGGCCTGCTAACAAGAAGCCGAGAATTATTGCGATGACTGCTAATGCGATGCAGGGCGATCGCGAAAAGTGTCTGGAAGCAGGTATGGACGATTATATTACTAAGCCGGTACGCCGGGAAGAGTTGGCGATCGCCTTGAGCAAGTGTTCACCTCTGATTCGGGATGAATTGGATGCGGTTACTGAGCAAAAAAATCAAGATATTTCTGATCAAGTTGACAGTGATACGGCGGCATCTTCGAGCGTTCAAGCGGGAGCAGATTCGCCGATTGATTTTCATATTTTGCAAAATCTCCGCGAGCTAGATGATGATGAAGACCCAGATTTTTTGGGGGAGCTGATTAAAATATATTTGGTAGACGCACCGCAACATTTAGAAACTATTAAGGAGGCTATTTTTCTGGGCGATGCTGATAGTTTGAAGCTGGCTTCTCACACGCTGAAGTCGAGCAGCGCCAATTTAGGAGCGGTGTCTTTTTCTGCTGTTTGCAAGGAGTTGGAGTATATGGGTCGCGTGGCGGTTGAGTCTGGAGGGGAACAGGTTTTTGATGTGAGTACGGCGCGCGATCGCCTGTTGGAAGCCCAAGCGGAGTGGGAAAAGGTGCGGGTGGCTTTTGAGACGGAATTGGAAACGGGGAAGTTGCGATCGCAAATGGGGTAATTTGTTATATCAATTCCGGTTGCACTCCTCCGGAATTGTTGACTGTTGACTGTTGACTGTTGACTGTTTGAACAATACCGATGCAACCGGAAACGATATTATTTGTTATTTGTTGGTTTTTGGTTGTTAGTTGTCAGTTTCAATAACCAATGCCCAATGCCCAATGCCCAATGCCCATATTTAACTTTCACCTAAATATGCTTTGCGAACAGTTTCATTTGACTGCAAATCGCTAGCACTACCAGCGACTACAACCTGACCAGTTTGGATAACATAGCCGCGATGGGCTACACTTAAAGCCATGCGGGCGTTTTGTTCCACCAGTAAAATAGTTGTTCCTTCAGCATTAATATCGCGGACGATCGCAAAAATTTGACTGACTAACATCGGTGCCAATCCCATACTCGGCTCGTCCAATAATAACAAGCGGGGGCGCGACATCAAAGCGCGGGCGATCGCCAACATTTGCTGTTCGCCGCCGCTGAGAGTTCCCCCTTTTTGACTAATTCTTTCTCGCAAACGAGGAAATAAATTTAATGCTTTTTCCATATCGGACTTGATACCGAGAGTATCGTTGCGGAGATAAGCACCCATTTCTAGGTTTTCTTGCACCGTCATTCGCGGAAAAATCAGCCGCCCTTCGGGACTTTGAGAAATCCCCAAACGGACGATCGCCTCTGTAGATAGTGCTTCTAAAGGCTTTCCCTCAAATAATACAGTGCCTTGGCGCGGGCGAAGCAGTCCTTGAATCGTGCGGAGAGTGGTCGTTTTCCCCGCCCCGTTGCTGCCGATTAATGTCACAACTTCTCCCTGCGAGACTGTTAGCGATACTCCTTTGAGAGCGTGGATATTTCCGTAGTAAGTGTGAATGTCTTTAATTTCCAACATAATTACTCTTTCTGCTTTGTGCTTTATTATATTATCCAGACTAATTATAAATTTTTATTGCATTTATTTAAAATTAACTTTTTTTAGAGTAATCAGTAATTTTACTTAGGTCAACACCAGCCCTAGCTCCCATACAATGTATTTTTAGTAGCTGTGGCGACCAACTTTACAGAATTTTTACTTAAACACCAGATTTCTTGACAGTAGCTTTACAAAAATCTCTAAGTAAGTAGGTAGTATTAATACGTAAGCGCCACCAAGCGCTACAAATTACCAATAACCGCACTTAAAAATTTTCAAATTTAAGGAGATTCACCATGAAATTCAATCACAGTACCGGAGCGATCGCATTTTTATTAGCAACTCCTTTAGTAACCAGCTTGAGTGTAGGTATAGCACCCAGCAATGCTGCCACAATAGCCGGTTCTGCGGCAGCGGTAACCATTGACAACTTCAGTCACACACCGAGTGACACAGGTACAGTTACTAACACTTACGCTCAGACAATAGCTAACACCGGTTCAGTTATTAGCGAAGCGAACGCTGATGCAGTTTTTATATCTAACTGTCACGAATTGCTGGCAGCCAATCTCTCGCAAAGTGGAGTCATAGGCAGCGGGCATAACTATTCCGGTTTAGCCCAAAGCCAAGCAGCAGTTATCGGCGACTTCTTCATTGATGCCGAAGAAACTTTTTCCTTCACTTTTCAGACATTTTTAGCTCTTTTAACATCAGTTGACAACCCCCAATCCGAACGCGCCAGGGCGAAGGGCAGTATATCTTTCTTGGTGATTAACACTGTTACTAACATTTTGTTAGACTCTTTTCACTTGGCCATCGGTTTAGACTCTTCTAGTGGCTTTTCTGCAAATGCCTTCGTTAGCAACAGCTTTAAACCCACACAAATTAACTTTAATTTTCTGGCTCAAGAAAATGCAGCAGCTAGCCTCCTGTATACTTCTGGGGTATATTCGCGCACATTCAACAGCGCCACTAACTTAAGGTTAGTAGAAGTTAAGAACAATATGGCAAAGACAGAAGCAGAAGCAGAAGCAGTTCCAGAACCGAGCACAGTATTAGGTACTGCAATATTTTTAGGATTGTTTGTCAGGCAGAGAAAACACAAGAAAACAAAGTCGGAAGTCAAATCAAAAGTTTAGGAAAAACCCCGAATGTTAATCCGTAGGGTGTGCAAGGCGCACCTCATATCGTTTCCGTTGAATTGCTCGTTATAAAATGCTGTCGCCGTGGGCGGGTTGATAAATATTATCTGTTTGAATGACAGACTGTTGGTGAAACCCGCCCCTAATTTTATTGGGTTAATTGGCTGAACATTATATCGCTTCTTCCGAGGATAACACTGCCCACCTCACTTATATGTCGGCACACAATACCCATTATCCATGTCCATCTTCTTCTTTTCCCAAATATGCCTCAATCACGCGAGGATCGGCGCGAACTTCTGCCGGAGTACCCTCCGCAATTTTAGTACCGTACTCCATAACACTAACGCGATCGCTAATTCCCATCACCACCTTCATATCATGTTCAATCAGCAAAATACTCAAATCCAACTCATCGCGAATCCGGTAAATAAAGCGAGTTAAATCAGCCGTTTCGTTCGGGTTCATCCCCGCAGTTGGTTCGTCCAAAAGCAGCACTTTGGGATCGGAAGCCAAGGCCCTCGCAATTTCCAATCTCCGCTGGTCGCCGTAGGAAAGGTTTTTTGCCAACTCCGGCGCTTTAGAAGCACCTAAACCGACAAAATCCAGCATACTCAAGGCTTTTTTCTTAGCTTTCCGTTCTTCTAAAATCACAGCCGGAGGGCGGAGAACTGCACCCAACAAACCTGTTTTTAATCGGCAGTGTCTACCTACTAACACATTATCCAGCACAGTCATGTTGTTAAACAAGCGGATATTTTGAAAAGTTCTAGCAATGCCGAAAGTTGTCAGGCGATCGGGCGGTAAACCGGTAATATTTTTATTTTCAAGTACCAACTGCCCCCCACTCGGTTTATAGATGCCCGTAAGCATATTAAAAAATGTGGTTTTTCCGGCACCGTTGGGCCCTATCAAACTAGCGATCGCTCCTTTTTCCAAAGTTAAACTAACCTGGTTGACCGCAGTCAAACCGCCGAATCGCATGGTAAGTTGCTGTGCTTCTAATAATGACATTTTGGTTGTGTTTCCTAATATTAGTTAAGCTGTTATAGCTCGGATTCTATATAATACCAAATCCGCTCTGTTAAAGTGCGTCAGCTTGGCTGTGGTGGGATGCTCGTTACCACACGGAAAGATTTGGGGATCGGAATGCGTTACAGAAAGTCTTGGGCTAAGCTTCATGACTGCGTTTCGGTTTAAGGTTTCCCTTTGAGTGTAAGGACAAAAAGGGTAGAAAATTAAATTACACTGCTAGTTTTTCATGGGGATCGGCTACTCTAGTAAGAGGGAATGTAGAGGCCGAAACTATGATGAAGCTTGGTTTGCTGGTGCGATCGCGAACTGTCTCCGCAGAAAAATCGCCAAACAACGACTTAGGAATCGGAAAAGTTACCGAGCTATCCTACTCTACAGCAAGGGTTGAATACTTCTGCTCAATTGGGCAACGCCTTGAAAAAACCTTACCCTTAACTTCGCTTTATAGAGTTCAACTCCCGCCTCAGACACGATGCTACATCCAGCCCGAAAGCCAGGATACATGGATAATTGGCAGAATTTTTGACTGGGATGAAGACAAAGGTCAGTATCGAATCGACCTACCCGATAAAAAGATAGCATTAGTTGCTGAACAGGAAATTTACGTTCGTTGCAACCTACCCATCGATGACCCCATAGAAACTCTAGCGATGAAAGGTCAGGAAACGCCGTACTTTCACGATCGACGTTTAGCTTTTGTCCAGTGTCTCATCGAACAACGCGCTGTCAGTCGCGGGATGACGGGGCTGATTTCTGCCAATATTGACCTTTATCCTCATCAAGTTGAAGTTGTCCGCCGCGTACTCGAAGACCCCATTCAACGTTACCTCTTAGCTGATGAAGTTGGACTGGGAAAGACGATCGAAGCAGGTGCTATTCTTCGCCAGTATCTCCTCGATGAACCGCAGGGACGTGCAGTGGTGCTAGTACCGCAATACCTGCGGGAACAGTGGCTTCAAGAATTAGAAAATAAATTCTATCTCTCTGACTTGGACAATCGTGTCCAGGTACTTGCAGTAGAGGATGTCGATCGAGTCAGCCCGAATGCCGATTTGGGCTTCCTGATTTTAGATGAAGCACATCATATTGCAGCAATGGCGACCTCTTCAGATTCGATAAAGCGCAGGCGTTTCCAGACTTGCAAACACCTTGCTCATAAAAGCGATCACCTACTTCTATTATCTGCAACTCCAGTTCTCAATCACGAGCAAGATTTCCTGGCGATGCTGCACCTACTCGATCCGAGCACCTACCAACTTGATGATTTAGAAGGTTTTCGTGCGAGGGTGAAAAACCGCCAACAAATTGGTCGAGTTTTACTCTCATTTAAAGAGAAAGCAAATCCGTTTGTGCTTAAAACTAACCTCAACCAACTGCGAAACCTTTTTCCTGAAGATAAATATCTGCTAAATCTCGTAGAGGAATTACAAAATTGTTTGGTTTCTCCAGAAACACTCCCCGCCGATCGAGATCGAATTGTGCGATCGATTCGCACCCACATCAGCGACACCTATCGGTTACACCGTCGAATGCTCCGCAACCGTCGCGCTGCGGTGGAAGATGTAATTTTTGCCCGAAATGTGACACCAAAAGTAGAGTATGACTTAGATGAGCGATCGCCCCAAATTCACGAACTAATTGATGAATGGCGCACAGTCGCTCCTAACCAACAACTATATCAGCAAATTTTTCTACTTTTATTCTGTGCTAGCGGGACTTGGTTAGGGATTTTAGCGCAAGTGCTCGAAACCCGTTTAAGCGGCATCTCCCATTCTGCCTTGATTCAAGAATTTGGTGCTGATAATATCCGCATTCTGACAGAAACCCCTAAATTTTCTGGGGAAGAACAGATTTTGCAATCTTTACTAAGAATTATTCAGCAACCTTCAGAAGAAGGATCTCGCCTCGAATTACTAAAGATAGTGATACTGTATCATCTTTCAGAGACTTTTAAACTTCAATCTTATCACAGCAACCTTCATAAATTACTTGAACAGGTGCAACAGCGAATTCGCCGACCGATATCGGGAACTCCCCTACCTAAAATTGTCATTTTCACCAGTTTTGCCCAAACAGGCGCTGAAATTTTCCGGTGCTTATCAGATACCTTTGGTCAGGCATCTGTAGCTAGCCATCAATTAGGACTGTCTCGTTCTCATGTTGAGAAAAGCCTCAACCAGTTCAAAAATGACCGAAATTGTTTTATCCTTGTTTGCGATTCCTCTGCTGAAGAAGGTCGGAACTTTCAATTTGTTGATTGGATGATTCATTTCGATCTTCCCTGGTCGCCAAATCGTTTAGAACAAAGGATTGGTAGGATCGATCGCATTGGTCGCCCTTTAAATGTTCAATTTACAGTATTCGCAGGCTCAGACTTAGAGGATAGCCCTCACGATGCTTGGTATCAATTATTAAAAGACGGTTTCGGCATCTTTCATCAATCAATTGCCAGTCTCCAGTTTTATGTAGATGAAAAACTACCAGGACTGCTAACCACTATGTTTCAATCTGGTGCTAGTGGACTATTGGAAATGATAGGGACTATCCAACAAGAAATTGCTGAAGAACAGGTAAAAATTAGCGAACAAAACGCTTTAGATGAAATAGATGCCCAGGATGAAAACGCTACCCAATATTTTCAATATTTAGATGATTATGATGCTCGCCATCAGGAAATTAAACGAGCAACAGAAGACTGGATATGTCAAGCACTGCACTTCAAACAAATTGACGATCCGAATTTAGAAAAAGTAGGGCGTTATCAACCTACTAAGCGCACTCTAATTCCCATCCACGATCTGCAAACTCGCTTTGCTGCTTATGCACAACCCTCTGGTACTTATAACCGGAGAATATCAACTCAATATCCTGGTGTCAACCTCTACCGTATTGGGGAAGGATTTGTGGAAGCACTAGCATCTTATATCCATTGGGATGACAGGGGTCAAGCATTTGCTCTATGGCGATGCGATCGCTCTTGGGATGCTGGGGAAGGGATGGAATGGTTCGGTTTTCGCTTTAATTATGTAGTCGAGGCTGATTTGGAATTAGCCCAGCAAGTTTCAACAGATTTTGAGCTGGAGCGAAGTAGATTTGTATCTGTGAAACGGCGCGCTGATGCGTTATTTCCTCCAATCCTAGAGACAATTTTTATTGATGCTCGCTACGAACCAATGAGCATTGTTGAAGATGAAGCTGTTTTGAAGATTCTGCAAGGTTCGTACAAGGGTAAAAGTTCTCATCCCTGCCGAGATTATAATTTAGCAAAAAGTCGATTATCGGTTCTCAATGAGTTTGTTGATGAGAGTAAGTGGCCTGATTTGTGCAGTCAGGCGCGTGAGAATTCGGAAATACTCTTGCGCGATCGCACTTTTTTCATCTCGCTCTGCGAACAGCGCGCCCGAATCGCCGACCAGAAACTAGGCAATAGACTAGACCAACTGTGGCTGCGCCTCAACCGAATGGCTGAAAGCGAACAAACTTCGCACTCTTTACTAGCAAAAGAAGTCAACATAGAAACTGCGTTAAGTCAAGCTATTTTAGAAGGAATTCGCCATCCGCGAATCAAGCTTGATTCTGTAGGATTCATTGTAGTTTCTGGGCGACCTCCGGTTGAATCTCAGGAAGGGGGAGATGAGTGATGGCTGATTCTTTTCAAAAGCTCAGAGAAATTATCCAAACAGGTAAGATTCCTGCCGATACAAGTCAATTTTCAGAAGTCGGTTACAGGCGCTTGCTGGAAACTTTGGATGCTGCGGGAACTTCTTATGCGCCGGGAATGGGAGATATTGCGGCTCTGATCCGTCAGGTTCTGCGGCGAGAATACGAGCAAAAGGGTGGGATACCCCCAACTTTGAAAGTACCTCGGACTTCTCTTTTTCCAGATCGCGAAATGTGGCAACAAAGCGGGATCGATATTTTGATCGAAGGTGCGGATTACTATCTGATTAGCGCTCATCCTTGGCAGCCTGATTGGCTAGATTTTTCCGCACAATATCCCCCTGAAAAACCCGTATTTGATGATAAAAAACGCCGCAATTACGAGCCAGTAGAGGGAGATCCGTTTCTGGAATTGGTGAATTGGCAGAAGTATCGGAGTGTAGGGCAACGTGAAGCAATTCGGGCTGTTTTGACGGCTCCTGACAATTCGACACTCGCCATTAACCTGCCTACTGGATCGGGGAAAAGCCTTTGCGCTCAACTGCCGGCGCTGGTGCGATCGAAAAATGCTGGTGTAACAGTTGTTGTAGTACCAACTACAGCACTAGCCATTGACCAGGAACGAGCTTTAAAACCTTTTGTGAACCATGCCACTGCCTATTATGGCGACGAGTTGGGGCAAGGACAAGAGAGACGGCAGGAAATTCGCGATCGCATTCGCAACGGCACTCAGCGAATCGTTTTCACATCACCCGAAAGCTTGATGAATTCTCTCGCACCTGCTCTTTACGAAGCCGCAAAATCAGAAATGCTGCGGTATTTCGTAATAGATGAAGCGCATATCGTCGAACAGTGGGGCGATGAATTCCGCCCCGCTTTTCAAGAACTCCCAGGTTTGCGAAGAGATTTGCTGCGCTTAACTTCTTTTACAACTTTATTGCTGACTGCAACCTTAACAGAATCCTGTTTAGATACCCTAGAAATTTTATTCGGGAAACCCGGCCCGTTTCAAGTGATATCTGCCGTACAGTTGCGACCGGAACCGTCTTATTGGTTTGCTTGGTGTCAAAGTGAAGAAATCAGGAAACAGCGATTAATTGAAGCGGTTTATCATCTTCCCCGCCCTCTGATTGTTTACGCCACCAAACGCGAAGATGTCCGGCGATGGCAACAGGATTTATTGTTTGCTGGATTCAAACGGTGTGCGATTATGACCGGGGAATCCAGCCCAGAAGAACGCTCTCAACTGATTGAAAATTTGCGCGAGAGACGAGTTGATATAGTTGTTGCTACTTCTGCTTTTGGATTGGGTGTGGATCAGTCAGATATTCGAGCCGTGCTTCATGTCTGCATCCCAGAAACTATTGATCGCTTTTATCAAGAAGTGGGTCGAGGGGGTCGAGACGGCAAAGCAGCAATCTCGCTCACCTTACATACCAATGAAGACTTAGAGATTGCCAAATCGCTTAATGACAAATCTGCCATAACGATCGATCGGGGTTTTCAGCGGTGGAAAAGTATGTTTTTGAGGAAAGAAATTCTTCCCGATGGGCGGTTTCGCGTTCCCGTCAATATTCCTCCATCCTTACAACCAGGAGACATTGACATGAACAGCCAACAGAATCAGGCTTGGAACATCCGCACTTTAACGCTGATGAGTCGATCGGGTTTAATCGATATTGATGCCGAGGAACCGCCGCGAAGAAGAAATTTTAAATCGGAAGCAGCTTATAACGAAGCTTGGGAACTGCACAGAGAGTCCCGGTTCATCCGCATCCGAGATGAATCGCATCTGAATCGTCAAACTTGGGAACATAAAGTAGAGCCAATTCGCCAACAACGCCAAAACTGGAGCTATAAAAACCTGCAATTGATGCGCGAGGTTTTGCGGCCGAAACGCTGTATTTCCGAAATCTTTGCTGAAGCTTACACTATTCCCGCCCGTGTAGTGCCAGAACCGAGAAAACTGGTCAAAGTTTCTCCCACTTGCTGTGGATGTCCTGTTTGCAGAAAAAACAGGGAACCAGAGTTTTCGGGAATTATGCCCGCGCCATTACCTGTATGGCAAAAACCGAATTTTTTTGTAGGTGAAGAACTAAAACGATTGCTAGGAGGAAATAAATTAATGCTAATTTTCTATGAGTCTCTTGAAACTCAAAGCTGGAAACTCAAAAGCCCTAAACTTTTTCACTGGCTAATCGAGCAGAGAATTAATAATCTGGTGGTTTCTGATGAATTTCAGAGTATATTGATTGAAGAAACAAATCGGATAGCTGATGCTTGTATATTTTTGTTTCAAAAATACGAGCCTCTGCTGATGCCGCCCATTCCCACCCTTATCTTTCATCCGCCCCGAAAGGCTATCCCTCACAACTATCTGTCACTCAACAGAACTTCTCAAGCTCCGCTGATTATCGTGCTTCCTGTCGATACACCCGATCCGAGCCGCGATGACCGCAAGCTGATTGATATTTTTCCTGGGAAACTTTTTATGTTTGACCACTTTTGTAGGGAGGTTAATTTATGAGCGTCTTAAAAACTGCTTTGGCTACTCCTAGCAGAATGCGAGGAATATTTAGATATTTACTTGAAGCACCCAAACAGCGCGAAAACAAGGAAAAACTCACTCGGCTGCTTTCTCCACATGAATTGTCAGAAGGGAGAAACAAAAGTGCCGAACATCCGATGTTTGATGCTGCACTGCGAGAAAGCATAAAATGTCGCTTATTAATCGCAGAAAATGATGATATTGCTATAAATTTTGAGCTTCCCGAAGCATCTCGACATCCTAAAATGGGTGATAAATTGTTACCCGATACGCTGGTACAGCTATTGTTTGCTTCTGATAACGAAGATGAAGAAGATTTAGGTCGGTTAATAGCATGGTATTTAGCACAGGATATTTATGATGCTCCCGGTACATGGCAAGAAGTAGAACAGCGTGTCGCAGAGCAGGGAGTTGCTGAGTCTTTAGATTTGAAAATATCCAGCAATAGTTTGTTTGGTCAAGTCGAGGACTGGATGTGTTATTTAGGGTTTGCTTGGGGTCATGCTTCAAATTCCAACAAAAAACTTGTTGTGGCTGAGCCAACTGCTTATCTCAGAAGAAATTTAAATAATTTATTTCAAGGACAAGCAAAAGCTAAAATTTCAATCCGAGATTTTCTCGATCGCCTAGCTAAAAAATGTCCTCTGTTTGAAACTGGAAAATTTCGAGAACAGGTAGAAGAAAAGATTGGTTTTCGCTTACCAAATCACTTATCAACTAGCACGGCTTTTGCTTTATTTCGCCTTCAGGATGATGGTTGCATCAAGCTTGTAAAAGAGTCGGATGCCGATTTATTCATCTTTACCGGGGTAGGAAATGAAGAAGGATTTTCTCATATTATTCGGACGGAAGTAGAACTATGACATTTACAAAATTTGTTTGCTGGGATGTCGATCGCGTTCGCCGCGTAATGGGTGTGGAGGCTACGCAAACTCCAGATAGTATATTTCTGGCAACTCACCATCCGATCGCCATGTACCGCCAGGAACTTATCGATGCACCGTCGCGAGTTCCCTACAGTGAGGAACAATTTCTGAAAGACTTTCTCGCTGAAAAAGATTTCGCTTTCGTGCCAGTTTTAGGCAGTTCTGGGACGGGAAAATCTCACCTGATTCGCTGGCTAGCTGCGAATATTAAATCGACCCAAAAGCGCCGAGTTTTGCTCATACCCAAAATTGGAACGAATCTCAAAGATATTCTCAGTTTAATATTAGAAGGGATGGCAGGATCAACTTTTGATGAATACCGACAGCGTTTAAATCGAGCCACTAGCAGCTTGACAGAAGCCCAAGCGCGGGAACAACTTCTGAATCAGCTTGCGGCTGCTGTTGGCCCAAATGGTCGGGGCGATCGCACAAAACTGTCGGACGTGGAAGATTACCTAGTTGGTGCTGTTGATTCTTTCCTATACGATCCATTTTTCCGAAAAGAATACTGGCTAAAGGATGGGGGTATTATCCATCAATTAGTTATCCACATTCTCGGACAGCGAGATACGGTAGAAGTTGTGGAAGAACGGAGGCATTTTTCGCTAAATGACTTGCCTCTCAATGTTTTAAACTTGCAAAAAGCTGGGCAGTCTGCGCGGGAATTTTATAGCTTACTCATCGGCGATGAGGATATTCAAAGGGCAACTGTAGATTGGTTGAACCGACATTTAGATGAAGCCATAGCTCAGGTTTTGAGCTTGGGGCGGGAAGATTTACAAAGATTGATGGGGGAAGTTCGCGAAACTTTAGCCCAACAAGGAATAGAGTTAGTTTTGCTGATTGAAGATTTTGCTAAATTGCAAGGCATCGATCGCGAAGTTTTAGAAGCTGTGTTAGCGCGACCTCAACAAGCGGGTGGCAAACATTTGTGCGCGATCCGAACGGCGCTAGCTTGTACTACGGGCTATTTTGACAGTCTGAGGTTAGATACTGTAAAACAGCGGATTACTTTTAGCGTTAATCTTGACCTTGGCACAGTTGGCGAACAATCTTTAGTGAATTATGCAGATATCAAACAATTTGTGGGTCGATATCTCAACGCGGTGCGTTTGGAGGATAAAACAATTCAAAATTGGTGGGCTGACTCTCGCAATCGCGCAGATTCGGATCGAGAATCTCTACCTAGTGCTTGCAATGAATGCGAACACAAACTAGCTTGTCATGCGGGTTTTGCAGAAGCAGACGGTTTTGGTTTGTATCCTTTCACTCCGGAAGCATTAGAACAAATGCTTTCTAGAGTAAATCCCGGCAATTTTAACCCTCGGATTTTGATTAAAGATGTTCTTAAGTGGACGCTAGAAAATTCTGCTGCTGATATCGAGGGCGGAGAGTTTCCTACTATTTCTGTGCGAGAACACTTTGGTAAGATGCGGCTGAGTGCAATGGTTCAGGGAGATATTCAAGCGAAAGATCCAGAAAATGGCGATCGCCGCCAGATTCTCCTAGATTTGTGGACGGATAGTAACGAGTTTTGTGATTTGCACCCAGAAGTTCACTCTGCATTTGATATTCCGGCGCTGGGCGTGAAGGTTCAGCCTACAAAAAAATCATCATCTATTTCGGGTGCTAAAGAGTCTAGGTCTTCTGTTAGTAAGTATCAAGTTGAGTCACAATCTCAAACTAAAAAAAATCTGGCAGCAGCCGGACAAGTTGCCGACAAGCTGACTAGGCAAAAAGAATTTCTTGATAGGTGGAACAACACTCAAGAAAGTTTCCCGCAAGATATCGCTGGGGAACTGCGGCCGTTGATTTACTCAGCTATCGGCGAGCGGATCGAATGGGATACAGAAATGCTGCTTAAGGGGGTTTTTGCTAGTAGTGGGACGACATATTTTAAAAGCAGAAATATTACTTTTTATAGTCGAAAAGTGACGAGGGAGACGATTTCTGGAGTTAAACTATCTCTTCCTCTGAATCCTGACGATGCAGATGAGTTTCGGGAAACGGCGATCGCCTTTCAAGGTATTTTGCAATACAACCATTACAAGCATTGGAAGTTCCCCGATGGATCTCGCTACTTTCGCACCTACGCTAAACAACTGGAAAAATGGAGTCAATATGTTTTAGAGCAAATTCGCCTGTATCCCCGCGAGTCTGGGGAACCCTGGAACCCTGTCCCTGCGGCAGTTGAACTACTGGCGATCGCCGCCACAATGGCAGGACATTCTACCAATTCTACTGAACATTCGATTGAACATTCGATCAATGCTTTGTTTCTCAAACTAGATCCCAAAGATTTAGAAAATCGTTCAGCTACTTGGAAAAAGCTATTTGGTACTTTACAAAAACACCGCGACGCTTTACTAGACATTGTTAGGAGTCGAACCGCTTGCACGAAAGGAAGTTCTACACAATTTCAAATTATTGATACTGTTCAAATTTTGGAACCTTTGAAGCAGGTTAGCAAATCTTGGCAGCCTCAATCTGAAATTCCGGCTGATGTTCGGGAGAAGTTCTCGGAAATTGATAAAGCGCGTCAAGCGGTGGATGAAATGCTAGAAAAAGCGATTCAAGAAGAGTGCGATCGGCAACTCGCTGTTTATTATTCTTTAGTATCTGAACTAGGAGAAGGTATCAATAAAAAGGATGTTTCTGATGTTGTAAAACAGGCAATGGAGCGAGCAAGCGACGCTGCTGTATTTCGGGGAAGGAAGAGTTTCGATGACCTAACATCTGTCTTGAAACAGTTTAAGGCGATCGGGCTTTCTAGCTATGTAGATACCATGAAACGCTTGCAAATTGAAAAAGATAGTCCACACATTCAACCTGGGAAGCTGCTGAAGTATCTCAGCGAAAATCATCAAAAAGCAATGACAGAATCTGCCGAATTTCTCAATAGTACCAATAATTTTCTTGATGCTTCTCTAACCGAGGTCAATAACCGGATTGAGGAGTTAGAAGTGTCAGGCGGTGGAACAGTAGAATCGAGCCATAGAGCTATTCAAGATGGATTGGCTAAACTGCGGAATCTAATTACTGAGGTTAAAGGATAGACAATATGCTTCTAGAAAAATCCTATCAATTGAGTGAGTTGTCTCAAAAGACAATTAATCTTCGGAAGTATGCAGAGAATTATCAAGGGTTTCAATCTCGACAAAAACAGATCGAGCAAGCTGTCACTGGAACTCTACTTTTTGTGCAATCTTTGAGGGCTTTTCGCGAAAGAGAAATTGCCAATTTTGATTTAAATCAAAAGGCTGACAGTCTGCTGAAATTTATTGCTAATGTTGAAGCAAAATTTCAGGAAGATCCTGAGTGGATTATAGACAATGAAAATTTCAACAGAAATAATTTTGACTCTAGGGTAAAGGACTTACAAAAAGCTCTGAGAGAGCAATTGAGTCAAGCTTGGTGGCTGTACCGAATTCAAAAGATGCCGACCACGAATAATGAAATCCTGAATGTGCTGGATAAAGTTTCGGCCTTTAAGCCAACTATCCAACGAATTAGAAATTTAGATGGGCAAATTCGGGAGTCTAACTCAATTCCCCAAAGCAGTGAGGATTTTGATAAAGTCGATCGGCTAATTGAGCAATTAAAGCAGTGCTGGGATGGCTTAAATGCTGATGAGGTTCCTGAAGCAGTGCTCTGTTTTCTGAGAGTAGCTGCTAATGAGGGTGCTACCCTGGGACTTTTAACGCCAGAGGTAAAAGATTGGTTGGCTAAATATGGTCTTATTGATTCTTTACGAATTCGCTTGACCTAATAAATGGTTTGCGATTGTTTAAGACATCACTGACGCACCCTCCTGCATTTTATAGCGTACAGACAAAGTGCGATCGTCTGTACTCTGCGGTGCGTCAGCAGCAAATTGTGTGAGTTGAGTCAAATCTCTTGACTGACGCACCCTACTGCATTTTCTAAAGTACAAACAAAATAGAACTTAAAAAGATTAGATTCTAGCGAACGGCCAGGGCGATATTGTGCGTGTAAACCGGCAGTCGAAAAGTTTTCAATAACTTTGAGATTGAGTTGGTCAGCCAAAGTTGCAATCTTTTCAAACCCAGTAATCCACGGTGCATACATACTTTCGTATTTATCTATGTAATCATTGATATCTTGGTAGCCCGTGGTTCTCAAAATCACCTTTTCCGACATATAATCAAAGGACACTCGAAAATTAGGAACCTTGTCGCGAATTTGTTCTAACACAAATATTACATCTTTTTTGTCAACCAAAGTAGTGTTGCCTTCCCACAAAAAATATGTCGGTCGAGCGAAATCAAATTCACTCTGTTTCAGCAAGGAGATTAAACCGTCTTTTATGTAATCGCCGGGAATGTAGCGAACATTTGCACTAATTTTGTTTGCTTTGAGAGTTTCTGCTTTTAATTGCAGTGTCGCGGGGTCCTCTATTTCAAAATAAATCACTCCTGCTCCATTAATTCTAGCAGCGCGAGTATCCAAACCCGAACCTAAAATAACTACTTGCTTGCAACCTCCTAAAATTTGATTTGACAAAACATCATCAAAATATTTAGTCCGCAACTTAACCATTTCTTTAGCTGCGGGAGAGTTGTGAGCTATTTGGTCAGCTATTTTTTGTGTTTCCTCATTTAGCCATATTTTTACTACATGATCAGTGTAAAGAGGAATTGCCTCTTCGTTCTCTTCTTCTCTAAATTCCGCAACGATAAAAGCAGTACCAGTTACATTGTTCATGGCTAATCTTTCACCCTTACTAAGTAGTTGGTTACAAATAAACATTAGATGGGGACGGGGTTTTTACACCCCTAAACTCCCTTGTATCTGAGATGTTGCCCCATTCTAAATAAGGTTTTTATGAACAGGCAAGATGCCTGTTCCACAAAGAGTGAATTTTCTTGTGGAATAGGCATCTTGCCTGTTCTTGAGAATTGTGCAAAATGTGAGTTGCATCCTAGATTCTTAGCTAAACCAGCCTACAAAATACTATGGTTTTTGTCCTTACCTACTTATTGACTTCTCGCATCTGCTAAAGACTCATTGCTCGCTTCCGCATCCGAATGCAGTTCAGCTTGGTGGATCTTATCAGGAATCAGCCCCTCCGGCCGCACGAGCATCATGACAACAAGAGTTAGGCCGAATAGAAATAAGCGCATTTGAATCGGGTCTAAACTGGTTGCCAGAAAGTCTCGCAACTGGGGAATTGCAATCCTGGGGAGTACAAAAGTATTCAGAAAACCCTTGAGGACTTGCGCTAATTGTGGCAGATAAAGCCGATCGGCAGACATGATAATGATAGCCCCCAAAATCACCCCCGTCATATTCCCCAAACCGCCTAAAATCACCATACACAGGATGATTACCGACACCGAGAAATCGAAAACGCTGGGAAAAATTGCGCTGATATAGGCAGCGTAAAACGCGCCTGCAAAGCCCGAAAAGGTCGCTCCCATCGCAAAAGCCGAAAGTTTGGTTTTGACCAGGTTAATCCCCATCGCACTAGCCGCTAATTCATCTTCGCGCATGGCATTCCACGCCCTCCCCAAGCGGGAATCTCGCAGGCGCGAAATCATGAAGTAAGCGAAGACAACTAGTAGCAAAATTAGGTAGTACCAGGGAAAGTAGTTGCCGGTGCTGAAAGTACCGACGATGGGGAGAGATGGACGCCCGATCGGGTTTATTCCCGCTTCGCCGCCGGTGAGGTTAAAAGGTCGATCGCACCCAACAAGACACAGCACCAGCTCGGGTTTACCCAAAACAGCAGCAACAATCTTCGAGACTGGTTCATCGATGCGAATTGCGGTTAAATTCCTAAACACAACCGGGATAATTTCCCCAAAACCGAGGGTAACGATCGCCAAATAATCGCCCTTAAGCCGCAGTGTCGGAATACCGAGGATTACCCCCGCGATCGCAGCTACACCGGCGGCGATAGGCAATACCACCCAAAAGTTCCAAGCAATATTTAACTGTCCAGAAGATAGCAAAGCCGTCGTGTAAGCGCCGATCGCAAAAAACGCCGCATATCCCAAATCCAACAAACCCGCAAAACCGACAGTAATATTCAAACCCAGCGCCAACATAATAAAGATTTGAATCTGTACTACAGTAGCAATCCAGCCGGTCTGAGCCTGAATGTCGATAAAGGGAAACAGAATTAGAATAAAAGCTAATGTCACCAGAGTTGCCAGCCGCTGGCGTTCTCCCTGCAAACCCTGCAAAGCACCCATTAACGTAGCTGTCAAAATTGCGATCGTCAAACTGCAAATCCCGTACAGCAGCGTCGTCGGCAAAGCAACAGCAGATTGACCAGACAAAGGCCTAATCAAAACCCCTTCTACCACACTCGCAACTAACAGCCAAACTCCCAATCCCACTCCCGCTAAACTGCCGATAGTCGCACCCATTTTCGGGCTGTAAACCTTCTGATCCTGACAACTCATAAAGCCGGCCGCCGTACCCATCAGCCAGCCGATCACGGTACCGCTCCAACCGCCGAATAACAGAACAGTCAAAGAAGCGATCGCCCCTAAAATACCGCTCGATTTGATCGCATTAATTATTTTTTTTGACATAGGAAGAAGTCATTAGTCATTAGTTATTAGTCAGCAGTCAGTAGTTAGATGAAAAAATGCTAGGTATCGCAGTTATAGATGCGACTGACGCGGGTAGTGCCAACTTCTGCCTCACCTCAAGCAACTCGATCGACCGCTGGCTCTGGAAACTCCCGATCGGGCTAGCTACACTTTAGAGTCTTTTGAGTTCGATTATTGCACCAAAAGTGACGAAACTTCAAATATACTGGAACTGTTACCGCAACACGCTTCAAACGGGCGATCGCTATATGGTACAAGCACCTCAAAAAACTATCACCCTCGACGAGTTTTTGCAACTCCCAGAAACCAAACCCGCTAGCGAATACATCAAAGGTGCGATCGTCCAAAAACCTATGCCACAAGGAAAACACAGCAAACTACAAGGCAGATTCGTAACAGTCACCAACGACATCGCAGAGAAACCGCAAATTGCCCTAGCCCTACCAGAACTTCGCTGCACCTTTGGCGGACGTTCTATTGTCCCCGATGTCGCGATTTTTGTTTGGAATCGCATTCCCCTAGACGCTGACGGCGAAATTGCCAATACATTTAACGAGCACCCAGACTGGACAATAGAAATATTGTCCCCAGCCCAAAGCCAAACCAAAGTCACAAACAATATTTTGCACTGTTTGAATGCCGGTTGTCAGATGGGTTGGTTGCTCGATCCCGATGAAAAAAACATTTTAGCCTATCCCGCAAGGCAGCAGCCTATTTCCTTGCAAGAACCAACAGATATACTTCCGATGCCCAATTTTATGCCGGAAATGCAGTTGACTTTAGGCGAAGTTTTTGGCTGGCTCAAACCAGGGAATGTTTGATTGAGGGTTGTATAATGAGGTATCTGCATCTGGTGAGAACAAAATGTGAAACTATTGTAATGACCAGTTTTTAGCAATTTAGCTAGGTTTTGAGGTTGTGATCAGCTAGGGATCTTCATATAATACACTAGAGATGACTTTGATCATTTAGCTTTATTCAGCAACGCCATTATTGAACTACGCCCACTGCTACCGGAGATCAGACACGATGAGTAGCGACGATCGCCTCGAAATCTTAATGAATCAGGCAGAAGAACTCGTACAAGCAAAGAAGTATGACGAGGCGATCGCTATCTTCGAGCAGATGCTGAGAGATTTTCCTCAAAGTGCTAAGGTATGGAGCAAATATGGTCAAACTCTAGCTCTACCAGATGTTAATCGAGAGGAAGAAGCCTATATTGCATTTGAAAAAGCACGTCAAATTGATCCTAATGATAAAAAAGTTTTGAGTAGGTACTGTAAATTCCTGCAAGATCCAAATAGGTTTAATAGGTCTAAGAATCTTCTAAGTATAATATATGAACATTTACTTCACCTTGAACCTTATAATGTTTTTACACTAACGGGTTATGGAAAAGCTTTGATTAAAGAAGGAGAATATGAAAAAGAGAAAGGAGAATATGAAAAAGCCAAAGTAAAATATGAAAAAGCTATTGGTCTTCTTGAAAGTGCGCTTAAAATTGCTCCCTGTAATAAAATTAGTTTAAGTGTTTGTGCCGAGGTTTTGATTAAAAATGAAAATTATACAAAAGCATTTGATATATTGGAAAGGTTATTAGTGATTGAACCTACTAATAGTACAACTGTCCGGATGTGTGCTAATGCTTTGGCTTCAAATGGTCAGTTCGAGAAAGCTTGGCAGTTTTTTGAGCGCTCGCTACAGATTAAACCAGATGATGCAGTAACCCTTAGTCAGTATGCTAATGCTTTGGCTTCAAATGGTCAGTTCGAGAAAGCTTGGCAGTTTTTTGAGCGCTCGTTACAGATTAAACCTGATGATGCAGTAACCCTTAGTCGGTATGCTAATGCTTTGGCTTCAAATGGTCAGTTCGAGAAAGCTTGGCAGTTTTTTGACCAATCGTTACAGATTAAACCTGATAATGCAGTAACACTTAGTTGCTATGCTAATGCTTTGGCTTCAAATGGTCAGATTGAGAAAGCTTGGCAGTTTTTTGACCAATCGTTACAGATTCAACCTAATGATCCGATAACGCTTAATCTGTATGCTACTGCTTTAGCTTCTACGGGTCAGCATGAGAAGGCTTTGGAATTCTTGGAGCGCTCGATACAGATTGAACCTAATGCTCCGATAACACTTAGTCGGTATGCTACTGCTTTAGCTTCAAGTGGTCAGCATGAGAAGGCTTTACAATACTTTGAGCTATCGCTACAGCTTGAACCTAATAATCCGATAACACTTAGTCGGTATGCTACTGCTTTGGCTTCAAGTGGTCAGCATGAGAAGCTTGTTCAAATCTTGGAGCGATCGCTACAGCTTGAACCTAATGATCCGATAACACTTAATCTGTATGCTAATGCTTTAGCTTCAACGGGTCAGCATGAGAAGGCTTTACAATACTTTGAGCTATCGCTACAGCTTGAACCTAATGCTCCGATAACACTTAGTCGGTATGCTAATGCTTTAGCTTCTACGGGTCAGTATGAGAAGGCTTTACAATACTTTGAGCTATCGCTACAGCTTGAACCTAATGCTCCGATAACACTTAGTCGGTATGCT
>NZ_JAUBSB010000067.1:27649-30042 GCF_036702135.1 Microcoleus sp. LAD1_D3
AATGCTTTGGCTTCAAATGGTCATCCCGATCAAGCTTTGCAGTTTTTTGAGCGATCGATACAGATTGAACCTAATCATCCAAGAACGCTGAGTTGTTATGCCCATACTTTAGCTACAACTGGTCAATATGAGAAGGCTTTACAATACTTTGAGCTATCCCTTCAAATTAAGCCTCAAAATGCTAGGACGCTCAGCAGTTATCTTGATTTTCAATATGCTCTGGTATTAGAGAAAGTAGGTAAACATCAAGAGGCAATCGACCAATTAAAAGCTATCAAAATTGAAGCTCTTACTCCATACCAAGCTAATGTAATTCGAGTCAACTTAGGTAGGATGTACTACCAAATTAAGCAACCAGAGAAAGGTAAAGAATATTTCAAGGCAGCCATCGCCCTTTCGGATGGCAAAGACCGAACCGATGACAAAGAGCGAACCCTGCTATACATTTCCAGAAGTATTCTTGCCACCAATCCTTATAGCGAAACAGCAGTTGAACTGCTGCGGCAGATTAAAGAAGATTCTCCACGCTATGCTCAGGCACTGGAGATGCTAACTTTAAATCTCAGTGAGGAAGACTATTTTGATATGTTCACAACTGACACCCAAACTTGGCTGAGTGATACCGAAAGGCTGAACCGGGCGATGTATCACAAAATCGCCAATGAGATCAGCATCCTCAAAGGGATTGCCTATCGAATTGTGCGCCATTCCGAACAGAAAGATCCCTTGCTAAGTGGCATCATTCAAGATATTGAGGATGTCTTTGCAGAGGTAGATAGACGACGGGTAGCGCAAAAGTTTAAAATTGAAACTATTCCTCATGATGACTATCGCCGCATCCTGGAAGTCATTTCTAAAACAGCCCATAACATCTCTGATTTCGTCAATAATCAGCTTGCTATAATTGAGTCTAAAACGCGACGAGTAATGCGGAAGCTGCAACCCAGTGCACCTCACTATTCGCAATTTGAAAAGTTATTGACGCAACTAGAATTGACCCAAACTGCCCTCAGTGACTTGAAAGCAATTAACGAAGGTATCACCATCAAAAATCATCGCTTTAAGGTGAAAAAGCTATTTGAAAAATGGGAAACAATACCTATACTCGATGGTGCTCAAATTTTTCTAGACATTCATAACGGTGATTCCGAATTCAATGGAGATGAAGAAAAAATCAAAAGCGCGTTAAATGAACTTGTAGAAAACTCCCTCAAATACAATTCAAATCAGCATAATCTAGCCATTCGCATCACTTCTCAAGATGTCATAAATCCACCCGAAATCAGAGGAAGAACGATGCCTGGTGAGCAGAAATACCTGTTAATTACCTTTTCTGATAATGGAAAAGGGGTTCCCGAACATAAGAAAGACTGGATTTTTCAACCTCTAAGAACTACCTCTCAGGAAGGAAAAGGCAGTGGCTTAGGGCTATTCATTATTCGTAAAACCTTGATCAAGATGAATGGGTACATCCGTGAAACTGGGTATAACGGAGCCAGATTTGAAATTCATATTCCCTATAAGTAGGTAAGACAAAAAAAACAATAACATTCGCTCGGCGGCCTCTTTAAAAATAGAAGGGGCGAGTTTAGTTATGGTCTATATTAAGAGCGAGTTTATTTCTGCAAAACCCGCCAGGTCCATGTTAGATTTATTTGTACCCACTTACTGAGGGAGAGAATAGGTAAGATGCAAACTGAAAACGTTCATTTGTTGGTCGTAGAGGACAACCCCGGTTTTTTAAGTGAGTTGCTGGAATGGTTGAACGATTTTGGTTATCAGCATATTGAAACCGCAACGAGCGTAACCGAGGCAAAGGAAAAGTTGAAGACTCCCTTCGATGTGATTATTGCAGATATGCGAATGGAGCAGGACGACAGTGGCTTTGCTGTTGTCAATGAGGTGAAAGCTCGAAATCTTTCTTCTGTAGTCATTATTTTGACAGCAAACGATACAGTGAGCGATTGTCGAAAAGCTTTCAAAATGGAGGCATGGGACTATATTTCCAAAAATATGAAAGGGAATATTTTTGATATTTTACATGAGTCGATTCAAGATGCGATCGCGTATTTCAACCGTTGGGGTAATATCCAAAACGAACAATGGATCGCCGAGAATCTGGAAACACTAGAACAAAATTATTGGGGTCAGTATATTGCTGTGATTAACAAAACGGTTATTGATGCAGCAGATACAGAGGAAACTTTAAATGAACGAATTGAAGAACGGCAACTCCGCCTCTTTTTAACAACAATCCGAAAAATTGGCGATCTGCGTTCTATTTCTGAGCTGATAAAGTTGCCTGAAAGTTCTAGGTTAGGGCTTGCCGAAAAAGCCTAAAACCTCGACAGAGAAAGACTTTGAATGGTTTGAACGCTCCGCGTGTGCAAGCT